>CAZHJW010000089.1:0-9443 GCA_964533265.1 uncultured Pedosphaera sp. | reverse complement strand
TTTTCCAAGGCAGACTTGCCGATTGGTTTGGGGATTCTGATTGTGATGGCTGCACTCAATCTGGTGAAGGATCACCAGAAGGGACTCAAGGCAGTCTACGGGGTAATGGTTGGCGGCATGGCTTTGATGGCGGGTGCAACATTAATGCACGATTTAAAGATGATTAGTGGTTTGTGGTGGATGATCCTGATTGGTTTTGGCGCCTATCTGGCCTACGTCCCCTTCGGAGCCGTCCTTTTCGAACGCATCATGGCCTCTACCAAGGCTGTTGGCACAGCGGTTTTTGCAATCTACCTGAGTGATGCCATTGGCTACACCGGCTCAGTAGGTATCCAGCTCTACAAGGACTTGGGAGCAGCTGAACTCAATTACTTCCAATTCCTGAGAATTTTCACCTACTCAATGGCGGCCATTGGCACATTACTGTTTATCCTGAGTGGAATTTACTTTTTGAAGAAAGCCAGGGAAACAAAGTCATTGTCTACAGAAGATCCAGCCTAGGTTTCTTCGTCGTCAAACCAGTGACAAATTCATTTCCCTCACCACTTCCCCTATAGCCTCAAGTAGCATCTCTGTATCCTCGGTAAACAAGTGGCCTATATGGCCAATACGGAAGCAGTCTGCCTTAGTCACTTTCCCTGGATAGATGACAAATCCCTTGTCGTTGAGGCGGTCGTAGAATTCTTCGAAATCAAAATTCTCAGAGGGATACAGAAATGAGGTAATGATGTGGCCCTGCAAATTTTCAGGCACATATTCAGTAAAACCCATAGCGCGCATGCCAGTGACACAAACTTGATGGTTCCCACCGTAGCGAGCGGCCCGGGCGGAGACACCGCCCTCTGCCTGAAGTTCATCGAGTGCCTGAGCGAAAGCGAGCAGTGTGTGAGTGGGTGGTGTAAAGCGAAATTGGCCGTTGCCTTCCAGTCCGCGCCATTGCGCCAGAAGATCCAAACTCAACGTCCGGGAATAACCTTCTGTGGCTTCCAAAGCCGAACGCCGACACAAGGCAAAGCCAAATCCGGGAACACCCTGCACACACTTGTTGGCACTAGAGACCAAGAAGTCGATTTCACACGCTGCAAAATCGAACTCCACACCTCCAAAAGCGCTCATGGAATCAACAAAGTAAATACACCCCGCCGCCTTGGCTACAGCTCCAATTTCAGCAACCGGATTCATGATTCCCGAAGTGGTTTCGCAATGGACAACCGCTACGTGGGTAAAAACACCCTTCGCCAAGGCATCTTCAATGGCGACTACATCGGGCAATTCATTTTCCGCACAGCAAATAGCCTCAGCCATAATTCCGTGGTGTTCGATGATCTTAAAAATACGCTCTCCATAGGCGCCATTGATGATGACCATCCATTTGCCCTCAGGCGGTGTGACCGACGAAATGACTGACTCAATAGCAAAAGTTCCACTACCCTGCATCAGTATCGACTCCCATCCTTCAGGTTGAGATACGCCGGCGAGCTCCAGTAGCCTTTCTCGAATACTTTTTATTACTCCAATGAACTCCCCATCGCGGGAACCCAAATCCCGCAGCATAGCCTCTTTGACCGTGGCACTGGTGGTCAAGGGGCCGGGGGTGAAAAGCGGTTTATCCTTCTTGTCTACCACGGCAGGGAGAATGTTTTTACGTTGGACATGTATTTCATGGCCTCAATTACACCTTCCTTGATACCCAAGCCAGAATCCTTGACTCCTCCAAAAGGGGAAGACTCAATCCGGTAACCGGGAATGGCATTGATATTCACCGTGCCGGTACGAATACGCTTCACACAGGAAAGGGCCTGGTCCATATCTCGAGTAACCACGCCACAGGAGAGCCCGAAGGCAGTGCCATTGGCCACTTCAATGGCATCATCAAGATTCTTCACCGGTAGAATGGGGGCAAGGGGCCCAAAAGATTCTTCCACGACCATCCCGGCATCACGCGGTACCTCAGCGATAATGGTCGGTTCAAGCAGTGCTCCTTCCCGTTTACCTCCGGCCAATACTTTAGCCCCTGCACTCACTGCCTGAGTTACCCGTTCCTCCAGGAGAATTGCCGCCGCCTCATCAATAACCGTACCCACACGCGTTGCCTCATCGGCTGGGTCTCCACTGGGATATTCCGCAATCTTTTCCACAAAGGCGTTAGTAAATTCCTCCAGCACCGACTCGTGGATGAGTAAACGCTTCACTGCCGTGCAACGTTGACCGGAATTACGAAAACAACCCTCAGCAGCAAGAGTCACGGCAAGATCCAAATCTGCGTCATCGAGCACAATGAGCGGGGAATTGCCGCCCAATTCCAGACAGAGTTTCTTGTAGCCGGTCGTACGGGAGATGAGTTTTCCGATTGCTACACTACCTGTGAAACTCACCAGTTCAACACGCGCATCCTCTATCATCGGAGTCACCACTTCATCCACCGGGCCCACAATGGTACTGAGCATCTGCGGAGGCAACCCCGCCTCATAGAGTAATTCAGTAAACCGGAGAGCCGTAAGCGGAGTTTTTTCTGAGGGCTTAAGAATGACTGGAGCCCCGGCTGCGATGGCTGGTGCCAGTTTATGCGCTACCTGATTGAGAGGATGATTAAAAGGCGTGATGGCGGCCACCAGTTGCAGCGGCTCACGCAGTGTAAAAATCTTGCGCGATTTTCCCTGCGGCGAAACATCGCAGGAAAAAACCTGACCATCATCCCGTAACGCTTCCATCGCTGCAAATTGTAATACGTCCTGTGCGCGCCCGATCTCATAACGCGTCTCGCGCATACACAGACCTGACTCGCTCCGAATGAGTTGTGCGAACTCCTCTGATCTTTCATTCAACAGGGTCCGGGCCTTGTCCAATATCTCATGCCGATCCCAGCGCGACATCTCCACCAGTTTCGTCGATGCCAATGCCTGCTCCAGACCTGCACGGTCTACCTGACGCACTCGTCCGGCAACCTCGCCGGTGTACGGATAAAGCACATCAAGCGGTTCACTCCCCACCTCCTTGCCAGCCACATAACATGACAGCTCTATAATTTCAGTTGGTTCAGTTCCATTCATCATTTAATTCCGTTACACACATAATCAAACACATCAAAGTTGCGAGGGTCCTCTTTGGCCTTCGCCGCGTATTCATCATTGAGCGATCCTGAAAAAATAAAGGGCACCTGCGTCTCAAACCGGCCGCCATGCGAACGCAACGGACGGTCCAACTGCGATAGATCATGATATTCCGGGCTTCGCCCCAACACAGTGTCAGCCGTACTCATCACAACAAGGTCTCCAATTCGATCAGCCGGTAACTGGAGTGACTCGGATGCCTCAGCTTTTTCGAACACCTCACTCACCCCATCCAAGCTTCGCACCCAATCGGCAGTTTCAGTCACCTTCTCACGCTCTTCCAGGTGCACGGTTACATAGGAGCCCAGTGCTCCGTGATGCACCACGTAGGGGTCTGTGATGGGGCATATAACTTTGCTGCCATCACCAAACCGTTCACGCAGCGCATCTTCCAGGTAAATCACTCGTGGCTTGCCTTCTTCATCACTCTTGGCATTCATGCCATGGTCGGCAGTAACTCCCATCAGGCATCCCAAGTCGGCCAATCGGCCCAGTTGCTCATCCAGGGCCTGATAAAATTCCAACGCCCCCTCCTCTTCGGGGCCAAATTTATGCTGGATATAGTCCGTGAGGGAAAGATACAGAAAATCCGCACGCTTCGCCTCCACCAACGCCACGCCTGCACGCAGTACGTACACACTCGCCTCACCACTATAGATATCTGGTGTATCACCCACCAACGCTTCCACGTCCGCAATTCCATGGGTCTCCTCTTGAGCCGCTGCTGCCTTCTCAGAGGAGAAAGCCATGCCTGTTACCCCTTCAGCAAAAAGCCCGGGAGCGAGAAGGTCACGAAGCTTTTCCTTTGCGGTCACCATCGCCACTTTCCGACCGGCCTGTGCCGCAGCAGCCAAAATAGTTTCGCACCGCAGGAAAGCAGCACTATTCATCATGACTTCCTCGCCAGTATCTGGATTCAAAAAGAAATTGCCGCTTAATCCGGTGACTGATGGTGGCATACCAGTAACAATGGCCGCATTGTTGACATTGGTAAACGATGGTAACGCACCGCGTGCTGAACCGCGCCAACCCGTTTCCAGAATCCGAGCCAGACTCGGCATTCGATCCTGTACCAATGCCACATCAAGATAGGCCTCCTCACACCCATCCACGCATATCACCACCACCGGTTGCTCCGGTAAATGATAGTTACGATCATTAACAGTGAACATATCCATGATAACGGCCCGGACAATAAACCCTGTTTCATGGAAATACACCCATGAAAATTCATTTTTCTAACGTCGTGACGTTGTTGCAGAAAACTCGATTTAAGAAGGCTTTCAGTCTTTGTTTGAGGTTGCGAAAAGACTCCCCCAAAGGCACAATGTAGACATGGATTCGGGCTGTAATTCTACCGAGCACACCCAGAGTGGCATCTCTCCACTTTTCAGCCCTACGGGAGGCGACTTGTTACGCGTAAACTCACGTCGCTGGTTTTTACAAACGGGCCTCACCGGCATGGCAGGACTCACTCTACCTGCTCTACTAAAGCAACGCGCGGAAGCTTCAAGAGCGGGTAAGCCAAAGGACAAAAAAAATGTTATTCTTTTCTGGTTGTCCGGAGGACCGAGCCACATTGACATGTGGGATCCGAAACCTGACGCGCCCAGTGAGATTCGCGGACCGTTTGATAGCATCCCCACCAAGTTGCCTGGTGTACGCGTGATCGAACATCTCCCCTTGACCGCCAAACTGATGGACAAGCTAACCATCCTGCGTGGTGTCGATTGCAGTGCAAGTAATCACACGCCCATCACCATGCAGGCGGGCAATCCCTTGGCACGACGCACCAACGATGGGAAGGACGGTGGTGGCTATCCTTCGATGGGTTCCATCGCGGCAAAATTTAAAGGACCGAACCAACCTGGGGTGCCGGCCTTCGTGGGCTTGGCAAACTCGTGGGCTTCAGACGTTTGGGAATCCGGCCACATGGGTAGTGCCTATGCGCCGGTGAAGGGAAAGGAGCTCGCCGGACGCCTCGCAATGCCCGAGGGCTTCACCACTAACCGATTGCGCGACCGGAGCACACTGCGTGGTCAACTTGATAATTTGCACCGCGAACTCGACAACAATAAGGCTGTTGCACAACTTGACCAATATACTCATCAGGCACTCGACACTGTTCTATCCGGCCATGCAAAGCGTGCGTTTAATCTGGATGAAGAAACCGACCAGATGCATGATTTATATGGGCGCAATAGTATCGGACAAAAGGCACTTCTTGCCCGAAGGCTAGTGGAGGCTGGTTCCACATTCGTGCTGGTTAGCGGTGCGTGGGGTTACTTTGACCATCACGGCGACGAGGTGCGCTGGGGCGGAATTGTTAAAGGTCTTAAGCCCCTCATGCCCCGTGTCGATCGCACATTGAATGCAATCGTCACGGATCTTGATCAACGCGGACTGCTCGATGATACGTTGATTTTGATGATGGGCGAATTTGGTCGTTCCCCGGTGATGACAAAGACCGCTGGGCGCGGACACTGGGCGCGCGTGATGTCCATGATTATGGCCGGAGGCGGACTTCAGCACGGGCGCGTGATTGGAAGTACCGATCGGAAGGGCTACGATGTCGCCAGTCGGCGCGTTGGACCCAGCGATTTGGCAGCTACGGTTTTCCAGCATCTGGATATTGACTTAAATTCCCACTGGATTAATCCACAAGGTCGACCCGTTCCTATTGTCACTGAAGGCGGGCAACCCATTTCAGAGCTGTTTTAGTTTCGATTAATGTAGGGTTCAGGGTAATAGGCTCCAACCAGTCGAGGCGGCTCCCTATCGCAACAAATTGAGTATTTCCTGTTCGGAGATTCTTCTCGGATTATTACTCAATCGTTCCACATTCACATCCTGACTTATGGCCCTAAGTTGGTTTTCATTTGTAATCCCAGCTTCCCGTAAGGTCGCCGGGCACGCAAAAGAACCCAATAGGCTCCTAACCTGAGCCGCACACCCCTCTACAGAAGCCTCTCCCATGATGTGTCGTATGGAGTCAATTCGTTTCCGAACCGAAGCAGACCCGCGCGAATCCACACAATCAGCGTCACTAACCGCTTCATTATAAATAAGTGCCGGCCCCAACGTAAGGGCCACCGCCGCTCCATGAGGCACGCCATATTGGGTGGTGATACTGTAGGACAAGGCATGAGGCAGAGTTGTCTTGGTGATATTAATCGCCTGCCCGGCCAAGTGAGATCCTCTAGCCATGGCCGCGCGGGATTTCGGTGTAGGCTGATTTACAGCCTGCTCCAAATGATTCCAAATTAAACCCAGAGCTTCAGTGGCATAACCCAAAGATTCTTCATTCGCCCCCACTGACCAAATAGACTCGATTGACTGACAGAGAGCATCGAGGCCCGAATGGGCAGTAATCGTTACCGGCAATTGTGCAGTCAGTTGTGGATCCACAACGGCGGCCACTGGCCTCATGGACACGTGCGCCGCTGATTTCTTGACGCCATCAACATATACCACGGCGAAATGTGTTGCCTCAGCCCCTGACCCTGCAGTTGTGGGAATAGCCACCAACGGCAATCGGCATCCCACCTCACTGGATTCACCAGCCAAAAACGCATCTACCACTCCTTCTGCTGAAGCAAACCAATTGGCTAATTTAGCAACATCCATTGCGCTCCCTCCACCTACTACCATGAGTAGATCCGGTTTGGCCTCGCGAATTTTTTCTGCACACGCAAGCACCCCGGCCAGTTTCGGGTTAACCTCGAAATCAACAAAGATGAAGACACGCTTCCCGGAAATAATGGGCTCAAGAATATCAAATGCCCCAGAAGCAGCGTATGCAGTTGCATCAGCAATTAAAAAAACTCTTTGAGAGCAATATTCCTCAAGGAGATCGGCCAACAGACCAAGTTCATCCAAAAAAACCTGCCCGTTTATTTTCTTTCTCACCTCAAAGTGCCTTCTTATGAATGTAATTACCCACCCTTCATAGTAACCATCCGTGGATTCCAATCAGGTAAATTACTATGCGATCCCAAGTTAAATAGGCCACTCAAAGTTAAGAGGCTATTTACGAGCTTTTTCAATTCGGATTAAATGCATTCCTTCAGTTTTAGGGATCAATACAGCTGTATAAGTACCAATATCTACTGGATGAGCTGCTGGAAATTCCGGGGGGAAACTCACGTCAATATTTACCTTGTTCTCATTGGTTTTGATAGACCTAATAACCGGCTTGGTCATTGAGGGACGACTCACCGCTATCAACGTTAGTTTGGTGAAATCAATCTTGGGTTTCTTCAATAGAGGATCTGTATTAAGGGGAGCCGGTCGAGTTCTGGAAATTTGCTTGGTTGGAATCCGTTTCAGGAATTTTTCGTACCCTTCGGAATCCTGTACCACAATCAAGGGACTCTCTTTTTTTGCTTTCACCCCACCCAATGAAAAAACACGGGGAATATAAATTATTCCCCCATAGGATTTAACCCGTTTGATCTCTTCGGCCTTCAGCTTTTGTGAACCCAATAAAACCGATAAAACCAATAAGCGTGAAACGGATTTAATATACACTCTTTGCATGATTCTCCTAAGCCATGATAGCGGTGGATTTTTCTACTTAAAAGAAACTAAAGAGCCGGGCTTCAAGGCGTGTTTGGGCATATCTTTTAGTGAGCTGAAATTGTGCATTCGCTTTGGGGTTTCAATGGTGTTTTTGCTTTCATCATACACCCCGCTCTTCTTGTTGAGCACGCCCTTTGAATTTAGCCTCAGGTGCTTGGCCATAAAAGGGTACATAGCCTGCCGTTTGGATAGCTGATAGCCGTGTCCTTCCTTGGCGAAGTGCGCGTTCTCCACCTTCGTTTCCGCGCCATAGTATTTGTAGATGGACTTGATGAAGGGATATTCGACATTCGGGGTGTTTTTCGTCCAGTCGCCACCCACGGAAATCAATTGTAGCGGACGCGGCGCAGCTAGCGCGGCAAACTCAGCGTTGTTGGTTTCCAGTTTAGGCGTCTTGTGGATGGGCAAACCGCTCTCGCAATGGCAACCGCCAAAGAAATGCGCGGATACCATCACCACCGGCACACTTACCGCCACCCGATTATCCACTGCCGTTAATAGGAACGTCTGCGTGCCGCCGCCTGAACAGCCGGTCACGCCGATACGTTTTTTGTCCACGTCCGGAAGTGTCTCCAAGAAATCCAGCGCACGGATGCTGCTCCAGGTTTGCAGCGTGAGCGCCTGTTTGTGTTTATGATCCCAGCCAAGGTGTAGTGAATCGCCAAAGCCAATCATGTCATAGGAAAACACCACCGCGCCCATCCGGGCGAGTGTGGCGCACCTATGTTGTTGGTCTGAACGCAACCTGCCACCCTCGGGACCGCGCGCATGACCATGCGGACAGAGAATGCCGGGCCGTGGTCCTTTGCTGCTCTGTGGTCGGTAGAGGCTGCCATAGACAAAAAATCCCGGCCGCGCCTCAAAGGCAGCCGACTCCACGGTGTAACCGTTATAGCTGCGCTTGTCCTTGATGATTGGGTTGAGGGGCGTGCGCTTTGGCAGGGGATTGAGCTTGGCGCCGGTCAGAATCTGTTGGCGCACGGCGGCAGACCGCACCTTCCACTGGGCGAGGTTGGAGTGGGTTTTTGAAAGCCGGGCGAGTTGCTTAACCGCATCTGCTTCAGAATGATAATTGCCAACGCACAACGTGGGTTTGCCCGCCTTTTGCGCTGTGAGGGAGAACGCAAAAAATACAACGGAAACCAAGAAAAGAAGGAGGCGTTTCATGGAGAAAGGTTGGCAGATTGCCTCACCATGCGCAACCCCAACAATGATCACTCCTGCTCGAAACGTTGCAAGGCATCCATATCCAACTCGACACCGAGACCGGGTTTATTGGGGACAGCGACCTTGCCATCAATAATCTGCAAATCCTCTCTCACCAGCTCCTGTCGCAGTTGCGAATCGGTCAATTCAGCAGGAAGAAACTCAATGAACGGACAATGCGGTGTAACGGCTGCCAGATGTGCTGAGGCGGCAATGCCAATCCCCGTCTTCCAGCAGTGGGGCACAATACGCCGACCACGCTCGGCGGCCATGTCGCACACGCGCAAGGCCTCGGTGATGCCCCCCACGCGGCCGATATCGGGCTGCGCCACATGCACACCGCCGTGATCCATCAGCTCGGCAAATTCATGTCGTGTGGTGAGCCATTCACCTGAGGCAATATCCACCGGAGATTCCTCGGCCAATCGCGCCATGCCCTTTGAGTCATCCACCGGCAGGGGTGTCTCAATGAAATAAATATCCAACTCCTCCCAATCGCGCAGCGTGGCAAGCGCCGTGTCGGCATCCGGCCAGGCGTACTGCACA
>CAZHJW010000088.1:0-9530 GCA_964533265.1 uncultured Pedosphaera sp. | reverse complement strand
AGTGGAGCCTTGCGCCATTCGGCGAAGCTATAGCCTTTGGGCCAGGCGATGCCTTCATCAATCCATGTTTTGATCAATGAAATTTGTTCCGGAGAAAGCGGCTCACCCTCGGAGGGCATGCGTTCATCGGGGTCCTTGGAGGTGATGAGCTGGTAAAGCAGGCTCTTGGCACTATCATTTGGCTTGGCGGCCTCGAGCAGAGTGTTACGGGAGTTGATGGAGAATCCCCCCTTAGCCTCATGGCCGGAATGACAGCGGGAGCATTTGTTTTTTAACAATGGTTGGATTTCTTTCGCAAAATCCACCGCCTTGGCCGGGACCACTGTAACTGCAAGAATAATGGCGAGGGGTATACGCACGGCCAAAGGATGAGGCGTTTGACAAGGATTGTCAGGACAAATTCTCTTCTGCGTTTCCCCTCCTCAAAGCCGGTTTTAGCAGCCAGACTACAATAACCAGTGCCACCGAACCAAGGGAGGCTTGCCATTTATATTGAAGGGTGGCAACGAGCATCCAGATCGATAGCCCGAGAAAAAGCAGGGGTGGAAGCGGATAGAGCGGCACTCTGAATGGTCTGTCAGTGTCCGGTTCACGTTTGCGGAGTATCAACACACCTGCTACTGCACTCGCCATAATGACTGTAGTAGGTATGCCTATCAGAACCAGTACGTTATCGGCACTGCCATGTGAACTGGCTCCCCAGACAAAAGCAACAGTGAAAATAGACTGAATGACCAGTGCTGTTGCCGGAGATTCTCGTTTGTTAGATTTGGCCAGGGTAACGGGCAACTGGTTGTCTTTTGCCATGGTTGCAAGGAGGCGTGCACCCACCATCAGTATGGTGCTGGTAGAGGAAACCAATACGACGATTATCATGCAATTGAACCAAGTGCTCACATTGCCACTAAAAAGAATTTGGGCAGCGTGTAGGCCAATGCCATCGATAGCTCCCTCCATCGAGGTTACCGATTGGGCCCGCAGAAACACAATATTGAGTAACAGATAGAGGCAGGTAACAAAAGCGGTTCCCGCGACTAGCGAACGAGGGAGGTTTTTTTGAGGATCACGTAAATCCCCCGCTATCCAAGTGGCTGTTTCCCACCCCAGATAAGCGAAGCTGGCAGAAATCATTGCTGAGGCAAATGGTGCGGAAATAATGCCATGGAAATCAATCGAGGTACTTAGCTCTGCTTGAGCGGGAACGCTGAAACCAGCGACAATAAAAGACAGGATTATACCGACTTTAAAAATGGTGAAAGCGTTGTTCATCCAGTTGCCTTCGCGGAATCCAAAACAGTGCACGGTGGTCAGCAATGCGATGACGATGCTCGCCGAGGCGGCGGGCGGAAGGTCTGGGATGAATTGCTGTATATGGTAACCCAACAATAGTGTGATGTAGGCGAGTGCTCCAACAAAGGCGAGCAACCAGCTCAATACCCCACTGAGGTATCCGGCGGTTTCGCCATAAAGGTGGCGGTTATAGGCGTAGCAGCCGCCACTCCGTGGGAGCATCGCACCCATTTCACCCAGAGAGAGAGCTCCAGTCAGAGCGAGCAAACCGCAAAAAAGCCACACCAGCAGAGCATTCACGTCGGAGCCAAGCTGATAGGCAAAGCCGCCGGTAGCCCCAAAAATGCCAGCACCAATCATGGTGGCAACGACCGTGGCCGTGGCGGACCACAAGCCCAAGGGTCGATCATTTGTCTTGTTATCCAATCACCCAACCTCTAGCCGAAAGGAGGCTTGGCGGCAACTACATTGACCTGAGGGAGCAGGTTATCAATTTTATCAATTTCACTTAGCCCGTCTTTTGGTTACAATTCGTCGGACCGATGAATATTTGGGCAAACCGATTTTTTCTTAAACTCATGCGCCTTGTGCTGGGAGTGTGGTTTCGTTTTCGCGCGATCAACGAGGAGGCCGCAAAGTGTGAAGGCCCCGCGCTGCTGATTCCCAACCATCTTTCATGGATCGACTGGTTGTTTGTGGGCTTGTGTGTGGATCCGAATTGGATGTTTGCCGCATCCGAAATGCCGGCGCGTACAAGCAAACTGCACGCGTGGGTTCTCAGTAATCCACGTATCATTCTCATTGGGACCGACCCTGCGTCGGCTCTGAAGAAAATGACGGCGCACCTTGAGGCCGGCGGGAAACTCATCTTGTTTGCTGAAGGGCGCATGAGTCGTACGGGCTGTCTGCAACGGCTCTTCGGTGGAACTGGGTTTTTGATCCAAAAGACCAAACCCAAGGTCATCACCTGTTATTTGCGAGGTGCCGGCCGCGTATTGGGGAGCGTGCATGGGGGATGGACCAAATGGTTTCCAAAAGTAACTGCGCATTTTAGCGATCCGGTTGAGCCGCCACAATATGAAGGTAAACCGGCCGATCAACGCACTAAGCTAAACCAATGGTTACGCGATCGCATGTTGCATCAGCAATTCGAGGCTGAGATGGAGTACGGTGAAAAAACCTTGCTCACGGCGCTGGCAGATGTAGCAAAGCAGATTCCCAGTCAAATTGCACTGGAGGATACCACGTTTCAGACGCTTACCTATCGTGAGCTTCTAATCGGTACTGATCTGCTGGCGGTGCAGTGGAATAAACTACTAAAGACCAACGCCGAGCGGGTTGGAGTGTTGTTGCCCAATATCAACGGGCAGGTGGTTGCGTTAACCAGTTTGTGGGCTACAGGAAAAGTGCCGGCGATATTGAATTACACCGCCGGAGAAGCAACTATGCTGCAATGTGCTGAACTAGCCGGAATAAAACAAATTGTTACCTCCAAGGCGTTTCTCGAGAAAGCTAAGGTGAATCCGGAGCCGTTTGAAGAAGCGGATGTGGAGTTGATTTATCTTGAAGATATTCGTGAACGAATTTCAGACTTCAACAGGTTTTGCTCGTTTTTGAATCACAAAATTAATCCGCTTGCAGGCCACTATACGCCGTTTGCGGACACGGCGGTGGTGCTCTTTACCAGCGGTTCAGAAGGGGTGCCGAAGGGAGTGGAACTTACACATCATAATCTTCTCGCAAATGTACGGCAGTGTATGTCGGTACTTGATCTCAAGGAAAGTGAGAGGTTTTTTACCTGCCTCCCTCTTTTCCATAGTTTTGGTCTTACTGGAGGGTTACTTTTACCTTTGTTGAGAGGGAGCTTCGTTTACCTGTTTCCGTCGCCCTTGATGTATCGCCAAATCCCCGAGGTGTTTTACGACCGAGACTGTACAATTCTGCTGGCCACGAACACTTTCCTCAATGGCTATGCGCGTTTCGGACAGGCGGCCGATTTTGCCAGTTTGAGATATGTCATTTGTGGAGCTGAAAAGGTGCAGGACTCGACACGAGAAACATGGGCCAGAAAATTTGGAGTTAGTTTGGTGGAGGGATACGGAGCTACCGAAACTGGCCCCGTGCTCTCCACAAATACAATTATCGAGAATCGTGAAGGTTCAGTGGGACGACTGTTCCCTGGTATAGAATACAAGATTGAGACCATTGATGGAGTGGATGAAGGCGGTCGGTTGCTCGTGAAAGGACCCAATATCATGAAAGGTTATCTGAACTCTGAACCGAATGCAGAGTTCCAGAAGCTCGAGGGATGGTACGATACCGGTGATATTGTAACGGTGGATGAAGATCGATACATCACCATTAAGGGTCGCGCTAAACGGTTTGCCAAGATCAGCGGTGAGATGGTTAGTCTTACGGCGGTTGAAGCGGCTTTAGCTGGATCGTTTCCCCAGCATGGGGAGGATTGCACGGTTGCAGTTGTGACCCGTCCAGATGCAGACAAGGGAGAGCAGCTTATCGCTGTCACTAATAAGGCTGACCTTACCGGAGCAGAAATCCGTGAAGCGGTTACTGGGTCAGGGTTGCCAAATCTAGCGGTGCCACGCGAAATCAAGGTTTTGCCAGAAATCCCGGTACTCGGTTCAGGTAAGGTGAATTATCCTGAGTTGAGCAAACAGGTGCAGAATTAAACTTCCAGCTTCTCGAAGCTTTCCTCAATAAACGTCGTATTTTGTATCCGAGCCAGCTTCGCATAGAGACCATTTGCGTCTACAAGGGTTTCATGAGTTCCACGCTCAACAATGACTCCTTCCTTGAGCACCAAAATCTGATCAGCTTTTCGAATAGTGCTAAGTCGGTGGGCAATTACAAAACTGGTGCGACCTTTCATGAGCCGTTCAAGGGCTTCCTGGATGAGCTGCTCGGTGGCAGTATCAACACTGGCAGTGGCCTCATCTAATATGAGAATTGGAGCATCTGCCAACAGCGCCCGGGCGATACTCACACGTTGCTTTTCCCCCACACTAAGCTTCACCCCGCGTTCGCCTACTCGCGAGTCATAACCTTCGGCTAGTTCTTCGATGAAGGCGTGGCAATTGGCAGCTTTTGCTGCGGCAATGATTTCCTCCTCCCCTGCATCGAGCTTGCCGTACTGAATATTTTCACGGATGGTTCCATTGAAGAGAAAGGGTTCCTGGCTTACAATGGCGACGTTGTGACGTAAGGAAGTTAGAGAGGTTTCGGCTACATTTTGGCCGTCGATTAAAATTCGTCCACCCGTAAACTCATAGAAGGCGGGCAATAAACTTACGAGCGTACTCTTGCCTGCCCCGGTGGGGCCGACCAAAGCGATCATTTCGCCGGGTTTTGCGTGGAGTGAAATATCTTTTAATACCGGTCGGTCCAGGTCGTATCCAAAGTTGACACTCTCGTAGATCACTTCTCCAGTTACGGGTTGTTTCAACTCGGCGGTGCCCGATTCATCGCGTTCGGTTTCGTGGTCAAGAATGTCAAAAACGCGTTCCCCAGCCGCCCGTGCACTCTGGAGCATTTGATTCAGGCCGTGCAGTCGGGCAACTGGTTCATAAAAGAGCATGAGATAAAAAAGGAATCCCACCAATTCACCTGTAGTCATTTTCCCCACGAATGTATTGGGGTTCATCACCGCCTGTCCGCCAAACCACAATACCAACACGGCGCCCAACGCGGCAAAAAAACTCATGGCCGGATTGTAATTGGCCCACGCGCGCATAATACCGAGGTTTCCCTGCCGGAGATCTTCCGCACGCTCGGCAAAGCGGTCATCCTCATGAGATTGTCGACCGTAAGCTTTGATTTGGCGGATACCCTGCAGGTCATCCATGAGAATTGCATTCAATGCGCTGGACGATTCACGTTGTCGGCGATAACGGCTATGAGCAGTGAGAGTATACCAGAGGGCTCCTGCTGCTAATAACGGCAGGGGGGAAAGGGCAACCAGAGCCAGAAAAGGATTGGTGTAAAAGAGAATACCACTGATGCCACCAATGCAGAGAATCGCGACGGTACCCTGTTCGGTCCCATCAATCAAAACTCGCTCCACATTATTGATATCTTCCACAACACGCGTCATGAGGTCGCCACTGGACCGCCTGTCAAAATAGTTAATTGGCAACCGTTGTAATTTTCCGAAAACGTCGCGGCGCATATCGTAGATAACATTTTGCTCGAAATGATTATTGATGCGAATGCGCAGACTGTTAAAGAGATCGCGAAGTAGAAACGCACCTGCCATTGCCAGCACGGCCCACTTGAGCCGTTGTGTTCCTCCATCATTTTCAATGATCCCATCAATGATGTACTCGGTCAGTTTGGGATAGGTGAGAGCACAGGCCAGTGAGAGCACCGCGCAACCTACGGTCGCCAGTGCGAGGCCTTTGTAAGGCAGCAGATAGACCCAAACCCGCCGCAAGATTTCACCAGTGGAACGTTTACGCGACTTAAAGGAGGAATCTATGCTGACTGGCCCGTGATATGCCATGGGCCCCGAAGAATACGGATGAGATTAGGAGCGTCGAGTTAATTGCCCTAGTTCGGAGAGCCATTTTCATCCCAATGACGTGCGTAACAGCACTCACCGTTGGTAATGAGGAACTCTTCACGCTTCAGACCGTTGGCATGCCAACGAGTCCAGCGACCTTCCGGGCGGCCTTCAATAAAGAACCCTTCCGCGGTGACGTTACCCGCAAGATCCACACCCTGCGCTCGTCCTGTAAATGGCGTAATCTCTTGCTCGAAATAAGACAGACAATCAAAGAAGTCGATTGAAGTGGGGTTATCCAACACCAGGCCAGTTGCATTACGCAATTGGATATCAGCAAAACGTACCAATCGCAGACAACGTACTTTTGGTTTGGAGCCTCCTTGGTGGCGCACAGTTCCTCCTAGTCAGGAAACTATGGCCTAACCTTGAATTGGCACACGAAAACTTATCAACGTTTTTAGCCTTCAGCCATTGGCCTCAAGCCTTTAGCGTGGCGGGGTGGCACGGGAGTATGTCCTCCAACCTTATCGCGTCTCGATCAAATTACAGATTGATTATGAGGCGGAATTGAATGACGCACAGCGCACAGCGGTGACGGCATTGCCGGGGCCGGCCTTGGTGATTGCTGGCGCAGGATCAGGCAAGACCCGTACTTTGACCTACCGTGTAGCGTATCTATTGGAACAAGGGGTGCCGTCAGATCGGATTTTATTGCTCACCTTTACCAATAAGGCAGCAAAGGAAATGATGGGACGTGTGGCCGATCTGATCGGCCATGACATGAGTGATTTATGGGGTGGCACTTTTCACTCTATTGGGCACCGTGTATTGCGCCGTCATGCTGAAGACTTGGGGTTTGATAGGTCTTTTACCATTCAAGACCGGGAGGATACCAAGGGACTCATCAACGCCTGCATCGCAGATGCTGAAATCGATGTAAAGGCAACACGCTTTCCTAAGCCGGAAGTGGTGGCTGACATGGGTTCGTTGGCAGTGAACAAACAGATGGGCGTGCGTGAAGTGATTGAGGAGCGCTTCCCTTGGTTCGAACATCTTGCATCGCAGATTGAGGGGGTGATTCAACGATATGCTGAGCGCAAGCGCACACAAGGTTTAATGGATTTTGATGACCTACTGGTCCTCTGGTTGAAGCTCTTGAAGGAACATGAAGAGGTGCGTGAATTGTACCAGAAACGTTTTCAGTTCGTACTGGTCGACGAGTATCAGGATACCAATCAATTACAGGCTGAGCTGATCGATCTTTTGGGTGAGCGATACAAGAACGTGATGGTGGTGGGGGATGATTCACAGAGCATTTATTCCTGGCGTGGGGCTAATTATGAAAACATCATTGAGTTTCCTGAGCGTTACCCTGGGGCAAAAGTCTATAAAATAGAGACTAATTATCGGAGCACTCCGGAGATTCTGAATTTAGCTAATGCGGCCATTGCTGCCAATACACGGCAGTTTGCCAAGGAGTTGTCAGCTTCACGTGGTCCGGGTGAAAAGCCGGTTTTAGCTGTGTGTAGTGCAGCCGGTGAACAGGCAGCATTTGTGGCTCAAAGGGCATTGGAGTTGCGTGAGGAGGGAATGGAATTAAATGACATGGCGGTTTTGTACCGTTCCCATTTTCACGCGCTGGAGCTTCAGCTTGAATTCACGCGGCGCAATATTCCTTTTTCCATTACAAGTGGCATCCGATTCTTCGAGCAGGCGCATATTAAGGATGTGACCTCGTACCTGAAATGGCTCGCCAATCCGCGTGACGAGCAGGCCTTCAAGCGGTTGGTACTGATGTTGCCGGGAGTGGGAGGCAAGACCGCCTTTAAGTTGTGGGGTCAGTTTCTTGCTGCTCACACGGATGCGACCCCACAGGCCGAGATGCTACAGAAATGTGCGGCAGTACCCAAGAAAGCGAATGTGCCATGGGCACAGTTTTCAGCCACGGTTTCGCAGCTGGAAACCAAGCCGGTGGCAGGTGATGCGGGACAGATGATTGAACTGATCGTGGAGGCAGGTTATTCGGATTATGTGGAAGCCAATTACGATAGAGCTCCTCAGCGGCTGGATGACATTGAGCAGCTTGGGGTGTTTGCTCGGCAATATGAGACGCTCGAGACCTTTCTGGCGGAGCTGGCTCTGTTGACCAACGTGGAGGCCGAGCAGGATCGCGGAGAAGATGATGATGAAAAAATTCGCCTCTCCACCATTCATCAGGCCAAAGGCTTGGAATTTAAGGCGGTCTTTGTGGTGATGCTTTGTGACGGCATGTTTCCGAGTAACCGCTCATTGGATTCGGCGGAAGGAGAGGAGGAGGAAAGGCGCCTTTTTTATGTGGCCATTACCCGTGCCAAGGATGAACTTTATATTTCTTACCCTATGATTCGCACGGTTGCGGGTCGCGGGAGTGAAGACATGATTCAGCAACCCTCGCGTTTTCTCTCCGAACTGCCCGATGAATTAATTGACGAATGGAAGCTTAGTTCGTTTGACCCATACAGGCAGGATCCATTTTAATTTAAAACCCGCAATGCATCAGGCGTTTTAAGATTTGGCTCCACCAGCAGGGCCGTGGCCCAAGCGTCGCTTTCGGTGGCTGAATCACAAACCACTGCAGCCACGCTCGCGGCTTGGGTGGGTCGGCCAGTACGCGGGTCGATCACATGGCCTTGTTCGATACCCTTCTCATCAATGAATGACTTGCCGCCGATGCCGGAAACAGACAGAGACTCGTTTTCTAGGTCTATGATGTGCAATGGCGGTTGATCCTCATCTTGGTGTTCCACGGCTATACGCCAAGGGGCACCGTCGGCTTGGGTGCCTGCAGCGCAGATAGTACTGGTGCCGCCATGGATGAGAAAATGTTTGAATTTATTCTCCAGTAATAACGTTGATGCCTGTTCCAGGGCATAACCTTTACCGATTGAACCGAGGTCAAGCATGACTCCTTCACGGTTTAGTTGCACCGTGGAGTCACAGGAATTGAGCTTAACCTGCTCAATTCCGACCAACGCGCAGGCATTTTCGATTTCATTCTCTGTTGGCGCAGAACCGGTGTTATTCATGAATTGCCAGCAATTCATGAGTGGAGCAATAGTAATATCGAAAGCTCCCTTGGTTTGGTTGCTCAATTCAATGGACCGTTCAAGAAGCATAAAGACTTCGGGTGACACTGGGACAGGCTCATACGCCCCTCGTTTATTGATGTGGGAAATCTCGCTGGAGGGAAGGTAAAGGCTCAGTATTGCTTCCAGTCGTGCAACCTCCGCTAGGGCTTCCTCAGCGCCCGCTCTCAATGTGGCTACAGGGCCACCGTGTAGGGCGATCTCGAAGCGGGTTGCCATGACTTTGGCAGCAACGGTTACAGTTTCATTCATGGATGAGACAAAAAAGGCTCCGCAGGTAATCCTGCGGAGCCAGTGATGAATTAATTAACCTTAACCGCCGATTTCTTTGATCGGACCGTAAGGTCCATTATCGATTTTAGCTTCCTCAGCGTAATCGAAGGGCTTGATTTCCCTGCCTGAGCCGTCGGTTACCTTGCGGGTTTTCGGATCGAAGTGAGCCATGGTGCCACGTCGATCGGCGATTTCTGCAAGAGAAATCACAGCCTGCACTTTCATAGCCAGATCAATGCCGGCCACCGGCTCCGCACCGCTTCGAATACAGTCCAGCCAGTTCTTATGGTGTTGCGGGGTTGTATTACCACTCGGAGCAA
>CAZHJW010000087.1:4182-9611 GCA_964533265.1 uncultured Pedosphaera sp. | reverse complement strand
CGCCATTCGGGTTCGGGGCGGTAGCGTGGGGCATGGCTAAGGATAAAGATGGCCGCCCGATTCTTACAGATCATGATTGGAAAACTGACAATGATCGCAAAAAAGAGTCTCCCGCAGTAACAATATGGGGGGCAATTTGGAGAGCCTTACTGTTATTGGCACTCATACCGATAGTGTGTTGGGCAGTGACCTACTGGCCGTTAACCCAAGATGAAAGTGAGCATGACTTTTACCAAAGTGTTCAAATTTCTGTTCAAATTTTCGGTCCAATATTAGGAGTTATTGGGCTGCCTTTGTTTGGTGTCTTTGTATACTGCTTTTACTTTCATGGACAATGCTCCAAATGCAAACGCCGCAAGGCAATAGAAAAGACAGGTGCAACTAGAATTACGGGCAAAGGGTTTTGGTCCAGTGGCACTGATGAATATGAAATAAGTTGCAAGTATTGCAATCATCGAGAATGGGTGAAAATTGAAAGAGACAAATGAGGCGGTGGTGGTTGGGGCTGAATAACAACCGGAACGGTCCTTAAAAAAGGGTACTCGGTCTTTTTTGGTTTGGAGATGAAAAGAAGGGTCGTTCGTCACCTTATCGCAATCAGGCGAGGGCAGCTTTGCTACGGTGCTGCATCGGTGAGAACTATTAAAAGGCTACACTGCTACTGATTGAATGTCAATGAAAAATCCTACGTCCCCAAACCCGAATGGCGAGTCTGAAACGGGTTAACCGCCGCAACCACCACCACAGCTTCCACCGCAGCCACCGCAGCCTCCACCACAACTGCTTCCGCAGCTACTGCAACTGCTTCCGCAGCTACTTCCTGTGTTACGGTAATAGCCATCACCCTTGGGCCCCGTCTTTACCGAAACGAAAATCCAAACACACACAATTAGAAATAATATTGCGGTAAAAATCCCACCTACAACAGCCATATTTCCAGTTGGTTTCCATGGTATCATTACCCCCACCACCACCACCCAAAATCCAAAGAACAGAGCGGTTCGCCAAATTTTACCCCATGTTGATATTTCGGGTGGGGCATCACGCCATAATTTAACGAGAAAAGAGTTATACAACCATCTGCGCATTCGTTATCCCCACGCTACCGGCCTGTGTCTTAATGGCGAGCTAGAATCTCCCCGGTCTTTTATACTATTAATCATTGTCTTTTCCTGGTGATTTGAAGTGACGAATCAAAAGCAATACACCAATTAGTATCAAAAAGACTGTGAGCATATTTTTCATGCTACGCTCCACGATACCGCTCCGAATCCGGATGGCGAGATTTAATCTCGCCTAAATCATTTTTCAGGGACGCGATATCGGTAGATGGGTGTTTGATGTATATCGTTGAGAGTGATGACTTCTTCGGGTTCCCATCCAGCTAATCGAAACGTATTCGAAACGATCAAGGTGTTGGGCTTCAGCTCTTCCTCGAATTTTTGTTTCAAAGATGTCATGCCGTCTGGGAAAAGATAGCAAACGACCACTTCGGCGTGCTCAAGTGAGATGTCCTGAAAGTTGCCTCGTTGAATATCGAGGTTGGAAGTGCCGAACAGCGAGGCTCTGATTTGGGACACAGCCCACGGTACGAGGGAGAGTTCAATGCCGCGAATGGAGGCTAGGGGAAAGGAGCGGGCCAGGGGGAAGATCACGTTTCCCCAACCGGAGCCGAGGTCAAAAATGAGGCCTTGGGTGTTATGGGGGATGGCGGAGATGATGGCTTTTTGTGCTTTGCGAGAACTTGGCATGGGGGAGATGCCTACATGCAAACTGGTTGCGACGATGGAGATTAGTGCGACGAGGGCGAGGCCGCCCACAATGGCATCGAAGGCATTCATAAAGCGGTGACCTCCCTCACGCTACCGCCCTGTGTTCTATTTTCCAGCAAAGACTGCTGTCTTGCGTTGGAATCCTGCCGGAGGTTAGGGTTGGGGTATGAAGAAACTCCTCCTCTTGATGATTGCGATGATGATCGGCCAATCTGTGCTGGCGGTGGATAAGAAGCCTTTAACCAAGGAGCAATCGGCAAAGCTCATTGAGGCGGCAATCCGGAAAGCTGTAAAGAAACCCGAAGGTAAAATTACCAAAGCGGATTTGGAGAAGGTGACCAGCCTTAGACTAGTTGATAAGAACCTAAACGATATGCCTAAGGGTTTGGAGAAGCTTACTCAATTGACGACGCTGCATCTCGACCATAATCAACTAACCAGTGCAAAGGACCTGGAGAAGCTCACGCAGTTGACACACCTGTCTCTCTTCAATAATCAACTAACCAATGTGAAAGGTTTGGAGAAACTCACACAGCTAGAGGTTCTGGTTCTCGCCGTCAATCAACTGGTCGACGTGAAGGAGCTGAAGAAGCTCACGCAGTTGGAGACGTTGTGGCTCCAAGGGAACTCCGACCTCACCAAAGCAAAGATTGCTGAACTGAAAAAGGCGTTGCCCAAATGCAATATCTCCAGCAACCCTAGAAAGTAACCGTACTCTCTCCGGTGAAGTCTTTGAGATTATATTTCCGACGTTACATGGTTCGGCTGAAGTCTCGGTGGCAGGAGTTCTTTATTTTTTGAATTCTATAAGAACTTCCCGGAATGTGTTGGAACCGATGTTTCGAGCGCTGTGGGTTGCAGGTACGGCAGGATAGCCGGGGCGATCTGACACAATCTGATCTCCTTGAATTTGAAAGCTAACCGCACCTCCGGCTTCGAGGTCAACTGTGTCCAGTAATTCTCCCTCGGGCCCAGAGACTTCTAGAGTCGATCCTGACAGGATGCGGATGACGTAGTCCAGTTTGTGCGTATGCCGTTCGCCTTGTTCACCCGGTTCAAGATCGAGATGCCAGACGATAACACGATCGTCTTCAAAAACTTTTTGTGTTCCTACGCCAGTCATAGGGTGCAAACGACTACAATGTTTGTTTCACATAGGCAATAGATTTTACCCCGGAAACAGGTGGTTGCAAATCCAAGAGAACGACGGTCAGAACCACCACTACAAAACCTATGCCAAGCCAAATAAAAGGGTGATCGAACATGGTCAACCCCGGTCCATTTCGTCACGACGAAGAAGCCCGCAAGCTAATTTACCGGCGATGATGCCAATGGCCATGAGGATGTCCGCGTTGTTGAGTATCATTCCAGCTAACATTCTTTTCACCTTTCAATCGGCGTTGAACAACCTACTCGTCTCGCGCCAGCGGTGCAACTACTGAAGGGAGGTGATTATTCTCCACGGTCGGAGGGCGTCGCAGTGTTTTCAGTTCCCCAGCCCAAGATTTCCAGTTGCCCATTGAGGTCAATAACAGTGCCATCGGCGAGTTTCAACTCCATCAACGAGACGGTTTGGTTGCCATCGGTTATATTGCCATATGTTAAGGTGCCGGAGTTTTCCGATCCCTTAACCGACAAAATCATTAGTTCCCCTTTTGGAGATCGTTTGTCCGTGGCCCCCAAATCCACATTAACCTCTTCAATGACACCCAAATACTTCTTGAGCGTGGGTTTCTCATTAAGTAACTCGGTCATTACGTTCTCCTCCTGATTTTTCACGTAGAAAAAGAGCCCCGCACAACCTCCCACAAGAAGTAATCCAGCCAGGGCGACTCCGCAAAGAATATAGACTGCCTTCCTCATTGTTATTAAATCTTACCGGCTTGAAGCTGGTTTTCCAACTTTAAGACTAGCGCCTTGCACCCTCGTAGAAGGGGGCGTTAAGATTTCTCCTAATGAAGCAGATTGCTCTACTCGCATTCACACTGTTATTTGCCTGTGATGCTCAGGCACTTCCGCGTGACAAATTTCTCAGCAAGGATGGAAAGCTAAGAGCCGCCTTGACCCTTAAGGATGGTCAGAGTGGTTTTGCCGGAGTTACGGGTTTTATCTGGACTATCCAGCCCGATGGTTCATGGGAGCACAAACGATTTTTCAATAAGAGCGTGGATAAGGCAGATCGGCAGGGGGAGTTGACAGCCAAGCAGTTGCAGTCCTTGGCTGATGTTCTGGCCCATGCACAGTTGGATAAATTACCTGCCAAGCTGGGTGAGTTTCGCGGGGCAAACCCTCATGTAGTCACACTGTCCTGGGGTAAGCATCAATGTGATTGGACTTTGCCCACTGGATCGCCCGTGCCGAAGTATTCCGATTCTCCCTTTGGTAAATTAACTCCACAGGATAGCTTTGCAGAAATATATCAAGCCATGGGTAAACTGTTGAAAACTTCCAAGAATAAATAACCACTCTTACCAGATATCATGGAGTTCAATCTCGAAGCCGTCATCTGGTATTTGATCCTGCTGGATGCAGTGGGGGCGGTCCTGGTGTCGTTATTCTTTGCTGATTGGTACCGGGAAAAATTTGAGACCTTGCATAAGTACTTTCCCCTTACCAAGGCCTGGTGCCTGGTTTATCTGGGTCTCGTCATTTGGGCAGGCTGGTTGCTGCACCGTTTGGATGTGCTTGCCTGGTGAAGTAATTTACTGGGTTACTCAGCGGGCACAACGGTAAGGGGGCCATCAAAGATGGTGAGGCTAACAACTTCAGTACATGCAGTGTGTGGTCCATGGGGTTCGCCTTTTGGCGCGTGGAAAAGGGTGCCTTTGGTGTAGACCGTGCCGCTTTCATCCCATTGCCCGTCCAAAATATAGGCTGTCTCGTTGGCTTCAGGGTGGATATGGGCGGGGACAACTGTGCCTGCTTCAAATTTCCGCAGCACAGTTACTCCGCCGGTTGTTTCATTTTTATATAAAATCTTCAGCTGTACTCCCTCGTAGGGGCCTGTCTGCCAATTTTGTTCTGATTCATCGATGGTAACTGGAAACATGAGAAAAGAATGGGGGAGGCCTCTCTTCATGCCAACATCCGATTTCTTGAGGGGTTATTTTTGTTGATTATGTCATGACAAATTGATTGTCGATTTGACAGGTGTAGCAATAAATTGTCTTCTTCTCGTCACCCAACGCAGAAGGAAAATACTGTGGGATTATTTGATAGTTTAACCGGTGGTGCGGCAAAGGTGTTCGTTGAGGCCAATGAAATGGTGCGCGGCGAGGTAGGGCAGGTGGTTATTAACTGCCAGTCTACCGGAGGTGAAGTAAAATACGACCGGGTATATCTCAAGATTCAGGGGGTGGAACACGTTGAGGTTATGGATACTGATTTGGTGACCGATTATGACGGGGATGTGCATCGGCGCGGGGAATTGGTTCGTGCCAGCCGAATCACCTATAATGAGGAAATCAACGTGGCACCGGCCGGCGTCTTGGGCGTGAATGAATCGGCCCAATGGACCGTGGATATCACAATTCCTGATACGGCCAATGGCGAATACAATGGCCAACTGGCCTCCCACCATTACCAGCTCTTTGCGGCCATGGACTGCTTTGGTAATGACCCCGATTCAGGTTGGGTCCGGTTTATGGTTTGGTAGAA
>CAZHJW010000087.1:0-4082 GCA_964533265.1 uncultured Pedosphaera sp. | reverse complement strand
CTGCCTGCCCCTCGAAGGAGGGCTATTAACATTTCAGTTTCCTTGATAGGAACTGAGCGGTCTTTCGTTCCGTGAAAAGACCAGAGGGGCAGGTCCCTGGCTTTCTTTAAACCTTCAGGTTTAAACTCGTTCTTGATGCCTCTTTTGATCGGCGGTCGGTTGGCGGGCAGATGGAAAGGGTCGCCTCCGCCGCAGATCGGGATGGCGGCGGCAAAGAAATTGGGATAATGTGAGATAAAACTCCAGATACCGTATCCGCCCATGCTCAGGCCTGTAACATACAGTCGGTTGCGGTCGATCTCACCGTGTCGGGTAATAGCTTCCTCAACCAGCGCCTTTAATGTCTCTACCCGCCACCAGCTGTTCCGTGGGCATTGAGGCGAAACAATCACACAGTTTGCCAATGAATCAAATTGGCCGGTTAGTTTGGGTGGTCCGTGTTTTTTGACCTTCCTGATATCACTACCGCATTCGCCATAGCCGTGCAGGAATAACAGTAGTGGCCAACCCGATTCTGGTTTCCCCATATCTTTGGCAGGTGTCTGCAAAAGATACTGCAGCCTTTGATCACCCACCTTTTTATTCATCAACTGGATCCCTTCAGCTGCCTGAAGGCCGGTGGCACCGATTAAAATGGCCGCTAGTAAGAGTTTCATATCTCTGGGCTGACCTGCACGAGTGTAACCCAGTGATTGAGTTAATTCCTTTCAGGAGTAATCAGGGCTTTGAAGTGGTCCAGCCAGTCTTCCTTCATCAGGTCGCGGAATTCGCCGGCATCAAGAAAATTACCACCGCAAACAGTGCAATGTTCAAACCAGATATGAGTTTGGTTTAAATCCACCATGCGGATCATTTGGGTGGAACACTTGGGACAGGTTAATCGGTCAATTTTGTTCTGTTCCTTGCCGACTTTGGCATCTCCAGTATCGACTGCTTCTGAGCCTTCCTCTTTTTTGAGTGTTTCCAGTTCGAACTCATCAAACCAAATCCCCTTGCAGCTGTAGCAACGGTCTACTTCTACTCCACCTTGCTTGATAACCTCCATTGGGTGTTTTTCTGATTCGCATTTGGGGCAATTCATGCCTTCCTGCTAACACAATTGTATGTTTGATAAAAACTAATTAAATTTACAGCGTGTCGGAGCTTAGTAAAATTGAGCTGATATGGATCATGTCTGATTCGCAAGCTTCATGTCTATGGCTGAGATGGTTGCCTCTGGCTTTAACGGTCATCATGCCTGGAGTGACGCTGGCAATTGTGGGTTAACTGCACCATTGCGTACAGGGTGTTATCTACATCTAAGTTAATGATGGAACAGTTTTCCCAAAGATAAACACTCGTTAAATTTTGCTGTTCATCCGTGTGTTAATAGCCAATTCTTTCATCCATGAGTCCTCAAGAAAATCCACCTAAAGCCCGTGTCGCTTCCCGTCGTCACTTTCTGAAAACCGGTGCGGCCCTTGGTGCTGCAGTTGCTTTACCCTCTTTCACAATGCGTGCTGCTGCCAATAAAAACAGCAATCTCCGCATCCTACACATTGGGGTGGGGGGTATCGGTGGTATGCAGCGTGGAAATCTTAAACGGCATTCCAAGGTTGAGTTTGCTTTTTTATGTGATGTGGATGTTAACCCGTTGAATAATGTGGGTAAGGAGTTTCCCAAAGCTAAGAAGTTTAGGGATTACCGGGAGGTTTTCGAAAAACACATTGATGAGTTCGATGCAGTCATTGTCGATACGCCTGATCATCACCATGCTCCGATGATGGTTAGTGCATTGGAAGCAGGGAAACATGTTTACGGGCAGAAGCCATTGGTGCATCAACTGGATGAACTAAGGATGATTCGTGAAGTATTGGCCAAGCGTCCCAATCTTTATACCCAAATGGGTAATCAACGCGCCTGTTACACCGGTCGCATGCAGGCGGTAGAAATCCTGAAATCTGGACAACTGGGTAAGCCGGTTGAAGCCCATGTATGGACTGGCACTGTGGCTAACGGGCACTATTTTTCATCGCCCTGGCGTGAATTGCCGAAGGCGCAGCCAGTGCCCTCCAATCTTGATTGGAACTTATGGAATGGCCCGCTCAAGAAGGCCATGCCTTATAGTCCGGATATTGCTCCACGCCGCTGGCGCACCTATTGGGAAACTGGGGGAGGGCAATTGGCTGACTGGGGTTGTCACCTGATTGATTTACTCTACTTCGCCTTCGATATGCCTGATCCGGAGTCTGTTCAGACCAATACACACCGGCCTTCCAATGACACGCATTCAGCCTACAACCAGAGCACAATCACCTATCCTGGTGGTGGTAATTTTGCCCGCGATAAGTTCGTGATGCATTATAACGACAATGGAATCAACCCATCCTGGGGCTCGCTGGGTCTTCCGCATCTTAGGGAAGGGTCAAACCGTACACTCGTTGTCTGTACAGAAGGCGCATTGCTCCTTGAGCCGAGTGGTAAAATGAAGATCTTCCGAAAGGGCAAACAGGTCACCAATGAGCCCATGCCCAAGGTGGAGCCGCGTAACCATTGGCATGACTGGGCTGAGTGCTGCTTGGGCAATGAGAAGCCTTTGTGGACACCGTTCGGAATTGGTTCACGTATTACCGAGCCGGCGTTGCTGGCGGTAAAAGCCACCCGTTTCCCGGGACAGGAACTGCGTTGGGACGCCAAGAATTATCGCTTCACCAATCATGATCAGGCAAATAAAACCATCGTGAAACGTGATTATCGCGACGGTTTTGAGCCGGCATAATCGACCCTGCATCTAATTCTAATTACTTTCGAGAGGTGGATTATCTCTCGAAAGGTTTGGGTTTGCCCTTAGAGGCTGGTGGTCAGTAATGGGGGTCGGTAAGCCTTATGAAATATGAACTGGCACCAACCGAAAGATCACTCGGGGGGGCTTTCAGATGGAGTCTGTTCAGTGACAATATTATCGAAAGCCTGACGAACTGATTCCGGGGTTTTATGGTCGGGCCAATCGGCAATGAAGACGCTGGTAATGATTTCACTGTCCCGTTCAAGAGCCACTTCAAAATGTTTGGCTTGCTTGCGTTCGACCTCGGCCATTGCCCTCCTTAGCTTGAAAATCTGGTAATCCTTGTACGCCATCCAGAGGAAAAATAAAACGAGGGCAATTAGTTCATATTTCATCTTCCAAACCTACCTTGGGAGTTGTTGTTTTCCAGCCCAAACCATATGTAGGTTGTGAAGAAGTGTTGGGGATTAGGGTTTTTTGGCCGGGATCCTTTTGAAGCCAGAGGACTGGCTTTTCATGTTGAAGGTGAAATTGGCCGTTAAGATCCTAATATCAAAGTCCGCCTCTATTTTTAGGTCCGTCCATATTTCCGGGGTGAGGCGTTTTTGTTCCAGCTGGATCTGGATGGTATTGATGGAGCCAATCAGCCCGGCCACAATTCGAATGGGTTTCACCATTTCTGCTTCGATGCGTGAAACCTGAAAATCCTCTTGGTCCACCCAGAGTTTGGTGAGCATCTGGTTCATGATTCGGTCGACCGTGCCATTCTTGATTTTGTGGTTGGTGTCGGGCATTAACTGGATGAGATAGGCGGGGCGTTCATCGACGGTTTCAGTACCGATTAGTCGTGGGATAAATTTCTCCTTATAGAAGTCCATGTTTTTGGACATCATTTTTTCCGACCCTTTTTTGCCGTCCCGTTCCAGGAACTGGCGTTGGCGTTTACGATTCTTCTTTTGGTCTTCCTCGATTTCCTTTGGGGTGGGTTTGCGACCGTTCACTTTAATCAGGGTTTGGTCCTGGTTGTTGGTATAGGCTTTGTAGGTCTTTGTTTGTGTATTACCTGTGGCGTTGTTGTCTGTGGGCTTACTGATGATGACTTCTCGAATAAACGAAAAAACGGGAAGGACCGCGGAGGTCTCCTTGAGTTTTCCATTGGCTTGTGCGCGGTCGACGATCTCGTAAGCTGAAAGGGTAGGTTTACCTGAGGCGACGAGTTGATCCAGGGCGAGGCTATCTTCTGCAATCAGTTCCACTGCCGAAGGAGTTGAACAACCCAGGGAAGCGATCAAAACACTCAAACAAAGGAGTCCCGTTC
>CAZHJW010000086.1:0-9676 GCA_964533265.1 uncultured Pedosphaera sp. | reverse complement strand
CGGGGGCTTTTTGTTCTGTGATATTTTGGAGTTCTTCAGCGGAAACATGGCGAGGAGTCATCTGCGAGAGTTGACCGTTTGAGACGATCTTGTGCTGTTTTTCGGATGCAAATATCACTAGGTTGTTTTGTTGTTCGCTGAGGCGAAACTTGGACTGAATGCGCCGTGCTTCTTTTGGCTGTTGTATTGGATCTATACTGGATATGTGCAAGTCAGTATTTAGATAGGCATACTTTTGCAGGAGCTCCTCAACCATTCTGAAGGTTGGTTCTTGGCGGTCATAAAAAATGATGATGTCAACCTCGTTAGTCATATCAGCCAATAATTGCTGCGTTCGCGGAGAGAGTTCACGATTCAGATTGTTTGCCCACGATTTTCTTTGGTAGTGTCGATGAGAAAAACAATTGAAAGCAATCGCCAGTACTGTAACAGCCAGAACAGCACACCATAGGTTGATCCAGCCGGTCCACCGATGTTTTACTGAGAAACTCTCTAGGTTCTTATCACTCATTTCCATCGTCGGCTTTCAATCGATTTAAGAGTAAAAAATAAGAACACCCCGGTTAAGCTGACGTAGTAGGTGACGTGTCGACTATCGACAATTCCAGTGGAAAAATCCTGCATGTGCCTCAACATTGAAATGTGTTGAAGGGTGAGATGCCACCACTTCATTTCGGACGGACGTAGGTCGACCAGGTATCCAAGGAAGAAAAGGCATGTTCCTGCGGCAAAAGTGAGGACTGCCGCGACAATCTGGCTACGCGTTAATGAGGAAGCAAAGCAGCCCATGGCCATAAAAAATGAACCAAACAATCCAATCCCAAAGCCTAGGCAAAACACGGCACCTATGTCTACCGCTATAGCCTCATGTGCATATTGTTTGACTATAAATGGATATAGAAGAGTAGGCAGAAATGCGATCAAGAAGAACAGGTATGAGCCGATGAATTTGGATAGGACGACCTGCACATCAGATACCGGGGTTGTCATGAGGGTTTCAAATGTGCCGCTGGATTTCTCTTGTGCAAATGTATGCATCGTGATCACGGGAGAGATCATCAGTAGCACAAGCCAGAAGAATTCAGTTTGGGGAAATTTTTCAGTGAAAGGCAAGTCGTATGCCCGACCATTTAGTAGATAAACAACTGTGAGAAGGCTTGCTCCAAGCAACAGTTGCACTCCAGCCATGATCACATACCCTCGTAGGGAAAAAAAGTGGCTGGCCAGTTCACGACGGGTTAGTGTCAGCATCACAGACATCAGAAATCTTCCTCTGGACGGGTGATATGTACAAAAATATCCTCGAGCGTGTGATGTTCACGAGTCAGCTCACGAAGAGGCCAGCCTCGGGCACGTGCCAGCGCTGAGACCCTCGGTCGCAAGTCTTCTCCGTCGCGCGGAGTCAGGGCGCATCGGTGGAAATCTCCTTCTGCAGGTAGGATTCTGTGATATTCCACTTCGGCCATTTCTTCCCAAGCTTGATTTAGGTCCTCTTGTGGAGCGTTCAGTTCAACAGTGATGCGATGGCGCCCTCCGAGGGAGTGCTCGAGAGCGCGCGGGGTATTGTTGGCTAGGATATTACCTTCATGGAATATCAGCAGCCTTGTACAGGTGACTTCTACTTCCGGCAGAATATGGGAGGAAAGCAGGACCGTATGTTGTTTGCCCATTGCCTTGATGTGCTGACGTACGGTTCTGATTTGATGGGGGTCCAATCCAATGGTGGGTTCGTCTAAAATGAGAAGCTCCGGTTCGTGGACGAGTGCATCGGCCAGACCTACACGTTGGCGAAAACCCTTAGATAATTCACCAATCATTCGGTTTCGCACATCACCCAAATCGAATTGTTCGATGACATCCTCCGCTCGCTCACGACTTTCTTGGGCGTTCAAGCCTTTGAGACGTGCGCGGAATTTTAAGTATTCCCTCACTCGCATATCTTCGTGAAGCGGATTATTCTCCGGCATAAATCCTACCTGCCGTCGAACCTCTTCAGACTCTCTGGCAACATCAAATCCAGCTACCCGAGCGGTCCCTGCGGAGGCTGAGAGATACCCGGCGAGGATACGCATTGTTGTGCTTTTACCTGCGCCATTCGGTCCCAAGAAACCAATAATCTCCCCACGTGGAACAGAAAAGCAAAGATCTCGGATGGCTGCTTTACCTCCGTAATACTTGGTAAGGTTTTGCACCTCAATCATGGGGGCATTATCGCTCTGAGGATCAGTCATTAACGTACTTTCACCTTCGCCACACCGGACCGCCGTTGAAGGAATATACCGCTCCGTATTTCCCATGCCACACTAAGCTGGATGCTGTCACCGGTTGAACGAGTCAGAATATCTTTTGCGAAAGCGACTAGACTTTCTGGTTGTTTGTCGTCGACCCGCTGAATCACGCTACCTACTTCAAGGCCTGCTTTTGAACCGGGCCCATCTTTTTCAACCTTAGTGATGAGGTATCCCCCGTAAAAAGACATTCCAAGCTGCTCGGCTATGCGCTCGGTTAGGCTGCGAACTGTTATTCCGAGTCGCTCCTCAATCGCCTTGGAATTAAACACTTCTTCCTCCGGTAAAAGAGTAATCGGAACGGTGAGGAAACGGCCTCCACGGAATATTTTAAGCCGCACAGTTTTTAGTCCACGTCCGGCCACTTCCTTCGCCCATTCCACAAAACCTTTGACGTCACGGTCGTTTACTTGAACCACCGTATCGCCACGTCGTAGGCCTGCCTTGGCTGCGGGACTATTGGGTTCCACGTGGGACAAGCGCAAGCTGTCGCCGGCAATTGTGACTCGCGCTCCAAACCATAGGCCTCGCAACTGTTCAGGGGCAAAAAACTTACTCAGAGTTTCCTGCACGCGTGCAATTGGAATGGCAAACCCAATGCCTTGCCCCTGTCGATGGACGGCTACATTAACCCCTATCAATTCCCCATCGAGATTGATTAATGGCCCACCACTGTTGCCAGGATTAATGGCTGCATCGGTCTGCAGCCAGTTCTCCATGTCTAGGATTTCTCCTGCTTTGGGAGATTGACGGTCGCGACTACTAAGGATGCCTTGGCTGACAGATCCTCCCAGCCCGAACGGATTGCCAAGGGCAACCACGGTTTCGCCAAGGAGCAAATCTCCATCACGGGCAAAACTTACCGCCGCAAAATTTTTTTTTGCCCCTTTCGGCATTACGATTCGCAGGAGTGCCAGATCACTCCGTTGATCATAAGCGATTCGATCTGCTTCAAACTCCCGGCCATCGGCAAATTTAACTCTAATTTTAGTCGCCCGACGTACCACGTGGTCGTTTGTTAGAATGTACCCTTCCTTATCTATCACCACACCTGAGCCTAGACTGCGGCGAACATCCTGCCGTGGTTGCCGGTAGTAGGGATTCCAAAAATCCTGAAATAGCTCAGCAAAGGGATCACGCACCTCAACAACGGTTTCGGTACGAATATTAACCACCGAGGGCAATGTTTTGGAGACAGCCTGAACCACGGGTGTTTTGCGGACTGTAGTGTCAGCTCCGATAGCGGTCGTGCCACAGGTTAAACCCCACAAGGCGACGAACCCAATGACAGATTTGTATGGGTAAAATTTTAATGACATCCTGATGAGAAAATGCTCAGAGCCCATTTTGGCAAAAAAAAGGGTTCTGCGCAACGGCAAGACGATGATTCTGGTTGTCAGTTTTATTCACATGATTTCAGAACACTTGGTTTACCTGAATGTGGGCAAAACTTTGACCCGAATAGATTCGACAGGTTGAATCGCTTGCTTTTTCCTTCAAGCGTCTGAACGGACAACTTGCCATGAACCTACTAGCTGCTGTTCCCCCTGATTATACCCCTTTTTGGATTCTCGCCGCTGGGGTGGCTTTTGTTATCGCGAGTATTGTAAAATTCCGTTTGCATCCGTTCCTCGCCCTGACGCTCGGTGCTGTGTTTGTGGGTATCCTGACTCCCAGATTGCCCGACAATTTCGACAAGGATCAAACCAAAATTCTTGAAGAACTACGACAAAAATACGACACGGCTGATGAAAACGGAGAGAAGGATGGTTATTTTGACGCCGTGGAACAGAAGGCGATGTCAGTTGGAGATCAGGAACGATTAACTAGGGAACATCTGAGGCCTGATGGCAGTGTCAATCATTGGGGGAAGGCGGTATCCTTATCGATGGCCGGTTTCGGAAAATTGGTGGGTGGAATTGGTTTTGTGATCGCGATGGCAGCCGTGATTGGCATGTGCATGATGGAGAGCGGTGCGGCGGATAAGATCGTTCGGAGATTGATGAGTTCTCTGGGCGAGGATCGCGCGGCTTGGGCGATGCTAATCAGCGGGTTTGTTCTTTCGATCCCCGTTTTCTTTGACACAGTCTTTTTCCTGCTCATTCCATTGGCCCGGGCTTTGGCGTTGCGTACCGGTAAAAACTATACCCTTTATGTGTGTGCAATAGCAGGAGCGGGAGCAATCACTCACACCATTGTGCCACCTACGCCGGGTCCGCTAATGATTGCGGAAAACTTAGGGCAATCTGCGGGGGCAGCGATCATTGCGGGCTTGTTCGCTGCGATTATTCCAGTTGCCATTGTGATGTGGTTGGCCAAACGGTTTAATGAAAAGTTGGATATTCCAATTCGGGAAACCCGGGGATCATCCCTGAAGGAACTGGAAGAGATCGTTCAAAAGAAAGATGATGAACTTCCAGGGTTTAGCCTTTCGTTGCTTCCCGTCGTGCTACCTGTTGTGTTGATCGCTATGGTTACGTTCATTGATTTCCTCGGGAAATTGGAAGGGTTGAATTTTAATGTGCCGGCCGGACTGATGGGGGTACTGGAATTTGTGGGAAATAAAAATGTTGCGATGTTTATTGCCGCGTTGATCGCCATGTACACGCTAGCTGTGCAGCGCGGCTGGACACTCGATAAGTTGGGCGAATCCATCAACTCACCCTTGGAAGTTGCGGGGGTGATTATCCTGATCACCGGTGCGGGAGGGGCATTTGGTACGATGATTCGCGAAACTGGAATTGGAGAGACTATCGAAAACATTGGTGTCAGTGAAGGAAGCACCGCCGTTATGTTATTTATGGCGTGGTTGCTCACAGCGGTAATTCGGGCGGCGCAAGGCTCAGCTACGGTATCTATGATTACAGGATCGACCATCATGGCCCCTATTCTGACCAAAATGGCGGAGAATGGTTCGCTGGGTTGTCATCCCATTTACTTCTGTCTCGCCATTGGGTTTGGCGCTTTCCCGCTTTCGTGGATGAATGACAGTGGCTTTTGGGTGGTTCAGCGCATGAGCGGGTTTACCGAGAAGGAAACGCTGAAGACGTGGACAGTAATGCTGACAGCTATTGGGGTGGCGGGCATCATTCAGGTGATCGTCATGTCTAGCGTTCTGCCTTTGAAACCGGAGAAGCCGAAGGAAGTACCGGTGGAGAAGGCATACATTAATTCAACTGAAGCGTTGGCTTTGCTGGGAAATCCTGAGCTTCCTCCTCGTCCGCAAAAATAACTGTGATGGACCGGAATCGGTCCTCTCGCCAGTGGGCCTCTTTCATCAACCATTGCCGGACAAACTCGGCGACTGTCTTGCGCGCGTGTTCACGGACAAGGTTCACGTGACTGTCTGAGGAGGCTTGGGAAGTGAGGCGGGGTGTGATTGTTTTCATTAATGCATCCATTTGGTCATCCTTGTTGAAACGGGCCCAGCCTCGCTCCGAACGTTTTTCGATTTTGTCGGTATGAATCGCGACCGGGGTCGTGGGGAGCATCATCGGGGCAATCACAAAACATTGTTGATCGCGCACTTCCAGTTTCCAGCGATCAGCGAGTTTGAGATGATAACGAAAGGTGGCTGGCACACGAATCTCAGTGACCGTGGTGCCCAGGCTGATTTTGTCCCAAAGGATGGTCCGTTTATTTGTTCGTTTAAATATCTTGGTATTCTCCAAAGTGGCGACTTCGAGTCGCCCTTCGCCAGCATCATTGGCTTCAGGCAGGAATTCGGCGAAGGTGTGAGTTATCTTCGATTGCTGAAAATTTTCTGCGATGGTGATTGCCGATTCCCCGATATTCCTGATGGTCTCCTGTGTGTTACGGATTGTGTTCTCGGCAACACCTTTGGCTGTTTTGATGGAGTAGATATAAGCGACCAGTACCATGGTCGCGATAGTCAGAATGACAACCGGCCAACGCCATTGACTGAACCCAGAACTGTGTGCATGAGAATCCTCTGATGGTGATCCCGGTTCCTTGTTCATGGAAACACCTTATCAGTGGTTTTCTGGAATGGCGAGATTTGTGTAACCAGCAGTAGGTTAACTCGTCTTTCTTAATATGATCTCGGACCGGAACCTAGCCGGCCGGAGTCGCTTGCGGGCGTTTACTCTAGTTGAGCTACTGGTGATCATTGCCCTACTGGGGGTACTCTTTTCCATGATGGCCCCGGTAATGGCCAAAGCAGTAGGTAAGGCACGTGAGGTGTACTGCCTTAACAATCTTCGAAACATCTCGGTGGCTCAAATTCTTTTTTCCCAAGACCATGATGATCATCTGACTCCTCATGCGATAAACCGGATGCCTTCGCTTAATGCCATTGTTCCCAATCCCAAGATGATGATGTGGCCTGATCTATTGGCAACCTATGTTGGGGATAAACGTGTATTTCGTTGTCCTTGCATGAAATGTGATCTGGAACGAGGGATGGGTTATGGAATGAATCTGAGTGTGGCAGGAGATTTCATGGTGGAATCCGAAGTGCAAGCACCTCATGTGTCGCAAATCCAGAATCCTGCCCTTGCCATATATTTTGCCGATGCGGCCTTTATTACTCCCGGAACGATGCACCGTCCCATGATTGAATGGCAGGAGGATAATTCAAGGCCGCTGGGAGCATGGACAATTCGTACCCCCGCCGATCGATTTTGGCATTGGGTGCCCACGCGGGTTATACTGCGACACGGAGGAAGATCGAATGTGAGTTTTGTAGACGGACACGTGGAGTCACGGGACATACAGCAACTTGGATTTGGTTATTCAGTAGGACACCCAAAGAATCTTTGGGATCGCCATTAGCCCTCCCATCGCCGGCCCGCGATAATTTCCGTGCCATCAGGCCATTGCTCCTGTGGCTCAAAATTCGCAATTTCCTTTGCGCTCCTCAGACAGTACCGTTGAGTATTAACTGGTTTACTGGTGGCGTATAAAATGGCGTACGAAACAGAATTCTCAGCTTCCACACAACCGGCAAAGAAGCGGCCCGCATCGCTGGGGCTCAAGTAGACATCCTGATAGATGGTCTCGGCGGCAATCTCGCGCACCTGCACTTCATCACGCGGACACCACCCTAAACGTGTAATGATCACGCTCATACTGTGGGTAACCGAGTAGCTGTAGCCAATGCTTTCCAGAAACATCTTGGTGGCGGTATACCAACCCTTCGGTGAAATCGGCACTGATTCATTCAAGGGCCAAGGTCCCTCAAAATTACCAAACCAGTTGACCTGGCCGCTACTGGGCAATACGAGCTGCTTCACTCCTGCTTTCCGCGCGATCTCCAAAGTGTGATAAAGCCCCGTGATGTTGGGTGGAAAGAGATTATTAACCGGATCCTTCACATCATCTGGAGTGGCAGCCAAATGAACCAGGGAATCAATTCCTTTCATCGATTTTCTGAGAGAATCCAAGTTACTCAGGTCGGCTACGGTGGCATCGGGCAAACCCGGGGAAGGCGCGCGGTCAAATCCCCGAACGGTGTGACCTCGCTCCAAAAGGCCAATGACCGCCGCTTGACCGACCCGGCCAGCTGAGCCGGTGACCAGAACAGTTTTCTTTTCGCACATGAGGGGTCGAGTGTTTCATAATCCCGCGATGCGGCCAATTCATTTGCCATTCGCTGCTTGCGTGGCACAGTGGGGGGTATGCATCGCACAATGATTCTGATGGCTTTCGCCTTGTCATTCACTTCCACCGCCCAGCGTAAGCAAGTTTGGCCTGAGAAATTCCAAGGCGCAAAGAAAGTGGTGTACAAGACCATTGGCGAGGTGAAATTGCACCTACATATCTTCCGTCCAGCCAAAAAGGAATCTAGTTCACCGGCAATAGTATTCTTTTTTGGCGGTGGTTGGAATCATGGAACGCCGACTCAGTTTGAACAACAGTGTCGGTATTTGGCCAGTCGTGGCATGGTAGCAATGACAGCGGAATATCGCATCCGCAATATGCACGGGACCCGAGCTAAGACTTGTGTGGAGGATGGCAAGAGCGCAGTACGCTGGATTCGAAGTAATGCTAAAAAACTTAAGGTGAACCCGAACCAAATTGCTGCTGCTGGAGGTTCAGCTGGTGGGCATGTGGCAGCTTGTACTGGTGTAATCAAGGGGTTTGAGGCAAAGGGTGAGGATTCAAAAATCAGTTCGATACCTAACGCACTGATTTTATACAACCCACCCTGCGTCTTGGCAGTAGTGCCCGGAAGGAAGGATTACCTTAGGGCGCAGGCCATGGCCGGAATGCGAGCTCGGATGGGGGTGGTGCCCGAACAGTTATCGCCTTGGCACAACGTGGCCGAGGGGCAACCGCCGACACTTGTGCTGCACGGTGAAGCGGATTCCACAGTGCCGTTTTGGACTTCCAAGGTATTTGTAGAAAAAATGAAGAAAGCAGGCAATCTGGTCGAGTTGGCAGCTTACCCAGACCAGAAACACGGATTTTTCAATTTTGGTCGCGGCAATGCAAAAAATTTTATAGCTACCATGAAGCGAACAGATGAATTTGTCATTAGGCTCGGTTGGCTGAAGGGCAAGCCAACCATAGAGCACTTTATTTCTGACTCCAAGGGCCGGTGACGGCGAGGGTGAGGCCGGCGTGCTGGATATTGACGAATAGGGTTGTGCCGTCGGGGGAAAAACAGGCCCCGGCAAATTCGCTGTTGCTCTTCGCGTTTCGAGCGAGCTTGAAGAATTTCCCCTCGGGCGTGATGCCCACGAGGAACTGTTCGGCACCGCCGTCCTCGCACAGGATGAGGTCACCCCATGGAGCCACAGTGAGGTTGTCGCAGTTGTCGCACAGCGACTCGTCGTTCGGCTCAGCGAACAGCTCAAGTCCGTCGCTGTTGAACTTCCAAACCTGACCTTCCTTTTTTGCACCGCCGTTGGTGCAGGCAAAATAAATTGAGCCGCGCGAATACCACATGCCCTCACCGCGTGCGAACCGTGCCGCGCCTTTTTTGAAACCGCGCTGGCGCAGATCATCCTTTGGTGCCTCTACACCTTCGATGTCCAGCCATTGCACTGGCAGCTTTGTGCCCACGCCCACGCGTCGCTCTTCCCAGTTGCGCGTGTCCAGTGACGGCACACTCCGCACCATCAACGCTTGCAGTTTTCCGCCCTTTGCAAGCTGCCCTTTCACTTTGGGTATGAACCGGTAAATCAAGCCGTCGCCCTGATCTTCCGTCTGATACACGATCCCTGTTTTGGGGTCGACCGCCACCGCCTCGTGCTTGAACCGGCCCATTGCCTTGAGCGGCACTGCCTTGGTCAGCGTGGGTTCGGCAGTGACGGGCACTTCAAAATTATAGCCATGATCCTGCGCCAACGTCTTGCTGGCTCGGTCAGTGGTTTCCTCGCAAGTGATCCAGCTGCCCCAAGGCGTGAGGCCGCCCGCACAAT
>CAZHJW010000085.1:0-9697 GCA_964533265.1 uncultured Pedosphaera sp. | reverse complement strand
TTGTCTTCAAAGCTGATGGTCTTCACGCCAAGAAAGTTTCTTCCATTAATGACCAGATCGCCATCGTTGATATTGTGTATGTTGTTGCCGCCATTATAGCCGCCTCCCGCATACGTTGTGGCAACGCTTGAGTGGAACAGGGGAGTGGCGCTCATCGAGAATGAACCAGTCGAATTATTATCAGTTACCTTTATGCCGAACGGGGTCGTGATTTTGATGCGGCGACTGTATGGTGCTGATGAGTCCATAGAGCTTGCGTAGAGGAAAGAATTGGGAGCGATAGTCATTTGGCTGGTGCTGACGATAGTGACTCCACCTGCGTTGGGTGAAGTAAAGGAATTTGGAATGATTGTCTGCCCTTGAACATCAACTATCTCAATGGAACTCACCAAACCAAAGCCTGTTCCATTGATCTCCATGGCATCACTGTCCCTACGATAATTTGATGTGCCGCTTGTGGTGTAGTAGCTGGTAAATGTTGGAGGTATGCCTACCTGAAAACGCAGGTTTTGTGGAGTCAAGGCGTCATCGCGAGCACTGATCAGCTTGAATCGTCGCCATTTCGAAGACAAATTGGAATCGGCATAAGTGCCGTTGCCAAACTGAATGGTTTGAGTATTGATCGTAATCGCAGTGTCACTAACGGTTACCCCGTCCACAGGGACTGTAATCCGTGGGTTGCCGGTTAATTCAGTTCCGTTTTCATCCACCAGTTGGATTTCGGTGGCAACTTTTAAGTTCGACCCTGTTAATGTAATGTTGTCACCGGTTGTGGCGTCACGGTTAAACGTGAAGGGAGAAGTAAAACCCGCAATGAACGTCATGACAGGTTGCGCATTAACGTTGAATGTTGTGTTGTCATCAGAGTTGGCTACTCGGTTGAAAATTTTGAACTTCCTAAGGGTAGAGGAGTCGGCGCCATCTGCAATGCTGGTAAGAAAGGTGTCTCTGGATATTTGAATTCGACCCCCATTATCATCAACCGTGACACCAGGGGTAGGCAGGTCAACATACATGGCCGGGCTCATGGAAGAGCCGTCGGCATTTATGATTTCAATACGGTAGGCAGTGTTGAGGCCAGAGCCATTTATATCGATGGATTCATCGCGACGGTAATTTCCACTGGAGTCCAGCCCAAGTGAAGAGATGCTTGGCGTGGTGGTAATATTGGCAATGAGGTTTACGGCATTGGTGCTGCTTAGAGCGTCGGCGGCACTGCTTCGCGCTACACGAACCCGACGATTGGATCCATCTGCCACTGAAGATATGACATTGACTGGCAGAATGGCATGGGAATCACTTTTAATGTCAAAGCTAGCCACCGTGCTATTGCCATCAGAGGGAAAAATTTTGGTTCCATCGGCTGTTTCGACACGAAAGTGGGTCAAATTGAATTTAATATCACCAACACGTTTGCTTTTGAAACCGTAGCCATATATGTCCAGATTCTGCTCTACTCGATCGTAGGTGAGGTTGTCTCGGCTGGTGCCTGTGACCACTGGGATACCCGTGTCAATGCCTATGCCACTTGATGCATCACTCTTTCCAACAGTATTCCAAATAACCACAGTTCGCGTTCCATCAGCTCCCTCAGCCGAATCACGGATGTGACCGGGGGGGATAATGATTTGGTTGTGCGATTCGATAAATGTTTGCACGACCGAGCCTTGGATGGTTTGCAGGACGACATTGCCATCAAGAATCTGTATGGCAGTAGCCGAGGCAAGATTACTGCCTTCAATAATTAGGTTCTCTTGAGTGCGCGTCAGGCGATTATCCTGTCCAGAGTCGATGATCCTGGTAATGACGGGTACTGCTGTGGCAGGGGAGATGGCATTCTCTAAAATGGACATTTGTGCATCATTGGGAAATACGACTATGTCCCCGGGTCCAGGTCCTTTGATGTGGCCCCATAGGCTGTAGGTGTTGGTGTTGCCAACCACACTGGCTTCGCCACTCCAGATCACCTCGAAGCCCTGCCCCAGCTTCGTTAAGGTGTATTGAATCGGACCGCCAATGACGCCTGGCCCAACATTGGTGGTGAGCAACTGGGCTGGGCCGAGGTTGTTAGAGTAGTTATTGACCCAAGCTATGTTATCAGTTCGGTTAAAGGCGATCGGGATCCCGTCAGGGGAGACGCCGAGTTCATCGGCTACAAAAAGAATGTCTGGTTGGAATATTGCCCGGCCCACTGTTTGGGAAAAATGTTTTAATGTGGGGACCCCGATAAAAGCTGATGCGCCGGGTGTAGTATTGTTAAGATTCACTACATTCTGGCCGTTGGTACTGACAAAGACATCAGTCCACTCATGAGTGGTGGCAGTAAAATTGATACCCAAAAACGAATCAAATTGCTGTTCCTGAAACTGGATTTTATCAATGCCACCTCGCATGGCTACATCGACCATAGCGGGGGGAGCTTGAACGGGTAGGCTTGAAGTAATAGGCAGTCCAGGGATTAGCCCGGCATTGCGGCGCGGCACAAAGGCTCCGGAAATACCCGTTGGATCGGGATATACTCGTCCTGAGCCCCCGGGGAAAACCGGTATGGCAAAAGTAGGAAGGAAATTGGCAGGAGTCATCAGGACGACGTTCGGGTCCAACCCTTCATAGACATAATTATTGGTCCGGTAGAGATACTTGAGACCCCCAGCATCATCATAAGTAAGCGCATGGCGTGGTTGATAATGCCCTCCCATAGCATTCTTTCCATCATAGTATACCCCAAACCCAAATAAGGTAGGCTGCTCGGTCCAGAAGATCGCTGTGTTACCATAGAACGCATCGGTAATTGCAGACAAACTGGTCCAAGCATTGCCGGTGGTATCAGTGGTAAATTCTTCCATGTCAGCAAAAGAGGGCAACTGTGTTACTCCGACAGAAGGTGGGGCGTCATGGATCAAACGGTAACTGAATGCTACATTGTTAATCAAAGAGCTTGGCTTGTAAGTGATCGGATCAAAATTTCTAAGACGCACGTTAAAGTTCAGCTGAGTCCCAGCAGAGTTTGTAGAAATGGCATGTATTCCGTAGGCGTAGCGGTATGGGTTGCCTAGTCCAAGTTGGTTGATGAGCAGCCCGAGTGTTAGACTCTTGATATCGATGACTTGTGCATTTTTTGCAGTTGTGTTGAGCCAAGTTGTATTGTAGTTCGACCGAAAACCGTGCTGCGTCATTTCCAAGGCACTAACTCCACTATATTCGTCATTGTCGAAAAAATCATTTACAGCGGTGAAAGCTTCTTTAACAGCTTCACGCCCTTCCAAGCCGAAATATTGCATGAAGCTCGCATCGAAGGCATAGGTTAAGAGCGGAATGTTCCACCGGAAAAAAGTCTTCAAATCTTTTGGCCCTCCTAGATCGTCCGTGTAATTGAAGTCGATTCCGCCGCTGCCCAGCTCGGAAGCTTCCATTGGGCCCACGAGGACAAAGGCCTTCGCTTCCGGAGCCGCCCAAAGCCCAGACAGGAACAGAAAAGCTAATAAAAATCGCTTCACGGTTTATCTCTAATCCATGGGAGACCCGGTAATGTATGGCCTAAAAATATGCCTGTGATTTTGGTCACAAAGCCGGATTACAACCCTCCTAAGTGGGGATTATGGCTCCAGTAATTTCGAGCCCAACCATTAGTTGCTCCCAGAACAGGAGGGCAGGTGAATAACTGAATCACTGTAAGGTAGAGCCAATTATCCGGTTAGCCTTCGCAGGAATTCATTGACGAGATTCAATGTAATGACTGTCATTGCCAGAGCCATCGAAATTGACGCCGCAAATAGGATAAGGAGCTCAGTAATTTGCAGGGAGAGGACAGCTCGGCGACTACAGCCTAAGAGGAACATTGTTTCCATCTCTTTTTTCCTGATTTGCCGAGAAAGAGTTATGATGAGCCCTAAAAGTATCAGCATTGCAGTGGTTATCAAGGTGTAGTTGGCGTTGAGAAATTGTCGCACGCGCAGCACCATGTCCATCATTTCCTGTACGGTTTTGAGAGATTTAAGTGCTTGAAGGCGGGCGTTCTGCTGATAATGGTTGAGTGTAAGTGCCAATGCTTTCTCGTCTTGAGGTTCAGCTATAATCGCAGAGAGGGGGAAATCCTTTGGATCTCCATGAAAATGAAATGAGCCCAAGTTTTTCTGGGTAAAGTCGAGGTGTTTTTTTACCAGTACATTGCTCAAATGAGTTGAGTTTTGATCATCGTGCCCATGCCCGATTCCTGCAATAATCCAAGCCGTTTTTAAATTCACAAACACAGCGTTATCATCGGCAGTGTTACTGGGGGCGAGGACAGCGGTGATGTTAAGTTTCGACGGATATTCCCCAGCGAGATCGAATAAATTTTCGCGATCGGTCATTAATGTATCTCCAGGGACCAATCCCAACTGGTCTGCAACTTTTGCTCCCAGCTCACAATCGCCAAGTAATTTCATCGTTTTCCCTTGCCGAATTCGTAGTTTCCGAAAATGGAAATAATCCACTGTGGTTCCCACCACTGGGTATCCTTTGGCTGAAAATTGTGCGTAGATGGGAATCGCAGGTCCATAATCTGCTTCAGAAAAATCGTGATAGTCTGCATAACTTATAGTTTTATTTGCTTTCGAGCGGAAATAAAGCCCGTGAAGCACGAGGTCAAAACGACTGCCTTTGGCTCCAATAATTAAGGGTGTATTGCTCGCGCGCTCATGAATCGAGACATCAAACCTGTTTATCAGTTGGTGCGTCACCAATGGGAGGTAGAGCGTTAGAGCTATTCCAAATACCATGGCCAAAGATTGGCATTTATGGGTTTTTACGTATTGCCACGCCAAAAAGAAGCTAGGCATTGATAGTCTCCCGCACGTGAAATTGTTCAAAATCAATGACCTGTTCGAATCGATTGAGCAGAGCGTGGTCATGGGTTACCATCACTAGGGTTGCTCCGGTGGAAGCGGCCTGTTCGAAGAGTAGATCCAGAATATAGGTCTTACTTTGGGGGGGGAGATTTCCTGTGGGTTCATCTGCCAGGATAATTTGAGGGTTGGGAAGAAGTGCGCGAGCAATGGCCACGCGCTGGCGTTCGCCTTGCGAAAGTTTGTCCACCTTTGCTTCAAGCTTGTCCGTGAGCTCCAATTCTTGAGCTAAGGATTTGAGGTGTAGGTTGGTATCATTGGCAAGCTCTAGAGCTTCATTCAATCGGAAGGGAAGCAGGAGATTTTCTCGTACGTTAAGGTAATCAATCAGGCGAAAATCCTGAAAAACGAGACCAACGTGTTGGATGCGAAATGCACGGCGGTCGTCATCTTTGAGTGAATGAAGCACATGGGCTCCAATCTGCAAGGTTCCTGATTGGGGAGCAGCAATACCTGAGAGCAGATGCAGTAAAGTGGTTTTGCCGGAACCGCTGGGGCCGATAAACGCAACTCTTCGGCCAGAGCAAATTTGTAGTTCAGGAATGCTCAACCCGAACCCTCGTTCACCGTAGGCAAATTCAACAGATTGTAGATTAACTTCCATCAACCGTCCTTGAATTGGCGTAAGCCGGTTTCGAAACGCACCCGTTTTTCATCAGTTACTTCAAATCCAGAGATACGTCCCTTTCCAGCTGCTGATGTATCCAGCGTAATGCGCGCGGAATATTGATTTTCACGTGTGTGAATATGCCCCCAGTGTTCTACTGTGCCAGTAACATTCCAGATGCAGAGTAGGGTGTTAGTCTCTTTTTCAGGTTTGATGGACTCGATTCGTACCTCTCTAACACTCGCTACAGCCCCTCCTTGCTCCTGCATCCGTAGGCCTGTTTGGATTTCCAGAAACAACTCTTCGAGCAGTTCTCCGGTTACACTGTATTTGAGTGCGTCATACACATCACTTTGTTCCCGGTAATCGTATGCACGGTAAATATTCTGCAAAAGCGTGGAGGTATGCTTGCCGAGGTCTAGAGAGTTAATAGTATCCTTTTCTGAGGGCGGCATGTGGTGGCGGAAGGCGAAAGCTCCAACCAGCCAAATGGTGAGCACGCCAACACTTCGTGGGAGGCGTTGCGGATGATCTTTGTATAGTGCCCATGTGAAAACGCCTCCAGCAAAGGCAATTGCAATCAGCACAAAGCTCACGCGAGAGATGGCACGTTTGGGCAATGTTGTTTCCCATTTGGTTTCAAAGCTTGCCGGCGCGGGAGCTATCCCTTCACGTGTCCATTTATAATGGGGCTGGTCCTTGACGAAGAACTCCTCGGTTGGAGGCAAATCCCGGTCATAAATAATTGACCGCAGAAACGGCGCCGATTCGTGAAAAACCTCCCAAGTCATTTCCACAGAACTGGGCGGTGCCTTGGCGGGATAGGCAAGAATGATCCCGATTCTGGCCTGATAGGCACTGATGCGGCGTGGCGTAGCGTCTTGAGCGAAGTCGTTGATATCGAGTCCGAAGAACTGTAGTCGCTGCAACGTCGGTTTAACCGGGATGCCATCGACTACCACAGGATTGCGCTCGCGAAACCACTCGGCAATGAGTTGGCGTGCCGCTTCTTGCTCGCCCACTTCAAGAAACTCCGGGTTTGAGCGTTTTACGGGTAACCATTTTTCGAAGGTGAGCAAAGGCACCAGAATCTCATGACGAACCTCGCGGTTATTTAGATAAATATAAGAATACAGTCCAGTATAGCTGCTAATGCCAAGTCGGCGCTGCATGTTCTCTTCGCGTTTCTTGCGCAACTCGCGCCAGTTCTTGGGGGCCTCGGTTGGAGGGTTTTCCCAATCAAGGGCAATGGTATATGGGCGTCCGGGTTGGAGCTGCACTGGTTTATCCAGCCACACACCTTTCTGTAACACCATGAAATCCATGATGGCGGGCACCAGGCTTTTTGGGCCTCCAAATTGCTGCATGATGGTAATAAAATTTGGTTTCAGTTCTGGCAGCTTATAGCGCATGAGATAAATTGCGTGTCGCTTCATGAGCTCGGCTTGGGGTACGCCTTCGTCAGGGATGGCCGCCAAGTCGCGTCTCTCTACCTCTCCTTTGAGTAGGCTCCCATCGCCATCGCGTATTGAGAAATATTTAAGTAAAAACGCATCGTGTTTTTCCGCTGCTTCGCGGAGATCAGTAGCCTTGAAGATGGTTTTGGAGTCAGCCTTGAGATTGTGAAAGAGTACCAGATCCTCCAGCATAATGCGCAGTTCCACCAGCACCTCATCCTCGCGAACGTTGGCTACGGCGTTACTTATGGATATGGGATGAGCTATGGCCGAAAGAGCCAAAACCAGCCAAACTGCCGCAATGATTCTCGAGGAATTCAAGGCCGAGTCTTATAGCTCAAATCGGTGGATTGCGGAAGCTTCAAGGGGCTACTTTACTTCAATGATCGTTTCCACCCAATCACGGAAATGCATGCCTTTTGAATCAATATCAGCGGTGATGACGTATACGCCAAGCTGCCTTGGGGCTTGAATTCTCACTTTCACCGCACCCTCGGCCCGTGAGTTTAGTGTGGTAGAGACAGGGCCGCTGAGTACTGTGGTGCCCCGATGATCGTGCGGAGTGACCTTGAAGGTGCGTCGGATCGGTGAGTGGTTGGTGAGGCGCACTTCCACCTCTCGCGTTTCGCCAGGCTTCATCACGTTACCGTACGGGTAAAAGGTTGCCCACCGTTCATCGATGCCGTAGTTGGGATCATCCCAAGGGAAGAGATTACGAAGAATCTTAGTGCGTTTGGCGTACTGCGATTCGAGGTAAGTCAGTTCCTTATCAGAAAAGCGAAACACATGAGGCACGTGTTGATTGATGAGCCAGGTGTCCTTGGGTAATTCACGCACAATCTTGAAACAGCGTGGGTAGCCAGAATCTGGATGGACGAGGTTGCGGTTAAGCAGGCAATAGTCGTCGATGCCCGAAGGAGCAAAAGAGTCACCAATAAAAAACACTGGTTTTGTTTTGGGTCGTTTCACCAGTAATGCGCCGTGGTAATACATTTGTCCGGGGAAAAATCGAAAAGTGAATTCGTATTCATGCCACTTGATTGCTTCACCGTCTTTCATGCCCTTCACATCTGCAACGGCGTGTTCAGTGAGCCCCGGCATGAGGTAGCGCCCGGGATTCTCCAACACATCTTCGTATTCGTTCGTTGCGTAAACGGGGCACTTAAAATGTTCGGCGGCCGCCTTGATCATCTGTGAGTGGTCGTCGTGTGTGTGGGTGACAAAGATGCCATCGATTTGTTTTACCACGCCTTTGGCTACCAAATCTTTCACGTATTCGAATTGATTTTTCCCACCACAATCCAGTAGGAAACCGTGGCCGTTGTCTGCGACAATAATGCGGCTGGTGGAAAATTGGATAATCCAATCGGGCGTATCCAGATGCAGGCAGTAAGGCATTAGATCAATTTTAGCTCCTTTACCCAACACGCGCTCGCCGCAAATGCGCATGCGTTCCTCCTTGAAATACCAGTGCAGCGCGTTGGTTGAGAGGTAATTGCGATAGAGGGCTTGTACTCGGCTGATGAGTTTGTCGATTGCTTCTGAGGGATTCTTTATTACGGGCCCTCGCGCAGGATATATTGTCTCAGGCTTCCAGGCCTTAATCTTGCGAAGGCTGGTTATCAAATCTGCCAAGCGCGCACCGTAACCGTGGTATCCTCCCACCTTCGCCTCAGGAATTGCATCTTGGAAACTGTAGAGATCAAAGATCTTTCCATCGCCATAAATCAAATCCCCCGTGAACGCATAACGCTTTCCCTCAATTGCCGCTAAATAGGATACGGCCCCTCTTGTAAACCCTGGAGTCGCCATGACTCGGAACTTAACTCCCGCTGAGTCCACGACATCCCCTTCATTCACCCACTGTTCCACTTTTACCGGTTCCACCAATACCTTGGTTGATTGCTGGGTGTAATAATGAAACCGCTTCTGTGACATGGTTTTCCAATAATTTCCGGTTTTTGAAATAAGCTGTTCTTCCCCTTGCGGTGCCACCACGCGGGCATCCCGAGGAATCTTTGATACCAGATCTCGCCGGTGATGAGTGAGAAGCAATCGGCTTCCCTGTTGGCTGGGTTTAACGGTTCTATATATCTGTGTAGAACCAGCTCTTTTGACGTCTTCGATGAAAACCGAGTTTCCTCCGGCAAGGTGCTCAATCTGGACCCGTTCAGCACCGGTCAATGACTTAACAAGTATTACCGTAAGAACTAAGGTGCGCATGGGAAAAAGGTAGCGCGAAGGTGTCCTTAGGCAATACAGGAATGTATTTTCGCTTGATATATGATTAGATACATTGCACTAACCCGTTCGGTGAATGATTATGATCGAAAACGTGTACTGGTGACCGGCGGAGCCGGTTTTCTGGGTTCTCACTTGTGTGAGCGCCTTTTAAACGAAGGTGATGAAGTGTTGTGCGTTGATAATTTTTTTACGGGCCGCAGATCTAACGTGGCGCATCTGCTTGAAAATCCTTGTTTTGAGTTGTTGCGGCACGATGTGACCTTTCCGCTCTTTGTTGAGGTGGATGAGATATACAATTTGGCCTGTCCTGCCTCACCTGTTCACTATCAGCACGATCCGGTCCAGACTACGAAGACAAGTGTGCATGGGGCAATTAATATGCTCGGACTAGCGAAACGGACTGGTGCGCGTATTTTTCAGGCTTCTACAAGTGAAGTATATGGGGATCCAACGGTTCACCCGCAAACCGAGGACTATTGGGGGAATGTCAACCCCATTGGCAT
>CAZHJW010000084.1:0-9752 GCA_964533265.1 uncultured Pedosphaera sp. | reverse complement strand
CAGCTTCAATGGCCGCCTTGGCACCGCGCACTGCCGCTACACAAGGCTCATGAATAATGCGGCCCAGGACACCCGCCTTTATATAATCCTCACCAAAAACCGGCCGCCCATCACGGTGCAACACCTCACGTGAAATGCCATTAACTAGAGTAATTCCATCGGCTGCACCCCCCACTGCCCGCAAGAAAGACCGTTGCAGATCCGTATCCGGAAATACGCCTATCTTCAAAAGCAAGCGAGCACCTCCAATGCCCGAGCGTACTGTCTGAGTAACTGACTGGGCTAAATCCACATCCATATACACCTGTCCTTCAGCCGAGCAGACATTCGGGCAGGAATAATTCGCCTCCACAATATCTGCCCCAGCCTGTGCTGCCCAAGTCGCGCACTGTGCATAATCATCCGCCACCTGAGCAGTACTCCAACCCGACTCCGGACTGGCCACCACTGAAACAATGAGTTGCTGTCCTTCAGTCAATGATTCCTTCGCGCGGGCAATATCCTCACGCCAAAAGGCGGGCTCCATCGAAGGCATCCCGAAACACACCGCTGAACTGATCGCTGAAAGATCATCGGGCAAGTTGTCGGCTGCATAAACCGGCCCTTCGCCCGCGTCCGCATCCACAAACACCCAGTTGGGGACCGGATAACACTCGCGAGCCACAGAACGCACAGTCTTGTAGGTAAGTAAATCCCATCCACGCGCCGCATAAGCTGAAATCCATTTGGCATTGGGCAATAACCCTGCAGCTATCCCAAGGCGACTATTAACCTTTTGCCCAAGAAACTCTTCCTGTACGGGACGCAGCACCGGCGGTGGTTCATCCAAACAGGGCCCTTGTTCAAAATTTTCCTTATACGTCGCGGCAATGTCGTAGGCAAACTTCACGGGAAGAAAAAACTACCGCGACACGGACTCAATGGCTAGTCCCGAACAAAACGGTAGGTCCCCCCGCTCTCCACGGCAATTTGCTTGAGAGCTTTCTCCCCGCTCCGTTCTATGAAAGCCACCGTGTTTATTCGAGCCCTGAGCTTGGCATTCGCTGTACGAACCCCATTTACCACATTGCTGCCGGAAAAAACTCCATCGGTCAAAAGCCATATCGTCTGGGCTTTCAGATTAAATGCACCACGAAGGGCTGTCATGGGCTGGGTTCCGCCGTTACATCCAACAGTATCAATCCATTTTAAAGCCTTTGATATATTCTCAGGCGTAGCCTTGAGCAGCTTCCCTCCAGGCATTGGCAACTCAACCCCATCATAAAAGTAGATAAAGAATTCCATGCTCGGGGATAACGTCTGGAGAGTTCTTTTGAGCTCCCGCTTGGCCTTATCGAGTCGGTTTTCCTCACCTGCACGCTGCTTCATGCTGCCTGACTTATCAATTACAAACACCAACCGGTTTCCCTTACTGGAGGTCCCGAAGAAACTCGCCCCTTCTTCAGGTTTTGCATAGAGCATTTGCAGGTTCTGAAGTGCCGAAGGATGCCGGGAAGCTAATGCTTTTTTCCACCAGAATTCTGCCGCTTTTTTGTTTACCGGCACTCCTCGACCTCCAAAGAATATGTTTCCCAAATCCACCTGCGCATTTGCATCACCAGCTTGTGCCTGACGAATTAGTTGCTGCCGTTCAGCCTGGGTGGGGATGACCGGAGCAGCAGGCTCTGGCAACACACCGGCTTCAATCCCGCCACTCTTAGCCCCGTCTTTTTGGACTGCCTTATTGTCCGCCTTTGGTTTTGCGTCCAATGACTTGGAAGAGTCTGGTGCAACAGCCAGCTCGGGCTCCTTAACGAGTTTTTTGCCGCTTTTAGCTAAACGCGGATTAACCTGTTTAGGAGCAACCTCAGGCTCTTTAGCACATCCAGAAAGAAAAAGCAGTAGAGTACAGACAAACAAAGAACCCCATTGCATAGTGGAATCTACCCTGAATTTGAACAATGTGCAAACCCGACTATTTCTTGAGATAGTCACGATTACGGTAAATCGGCAAACCAATCAGATTCATATCACTGTGAACCGCCTTCCCATTGGATCGTACCGAAAATATGTGTTTACCCGTGGCAACTTCGATACCTGTTAAGGCAATTGCCGACTTGCCTTCCTGCCGATGATATTTGTACACATAAAGGGAGGGGGTCTGAATAGTGCCCACGCCAGGAACGGGGATAGGAATCGCGGGAATGCCGATGTTGGTTTTGGATTCATCTATGCCCAACCCACCCGAACGCGCCTCCACAATAATTTCCGCCTGCGCCGGATCCACCACTAAAAGAGCCCCCAACTGAAGCAGACGATCGCGCAGTTCACCCTTGGTGAATTCCACGTCCACTGACTTCAAATAGGTTACATCCAAGGCTACTTTTTTACCCTTAATGGCCTCGGATTGAATCTGTCCGGCAGCATCAATCACCGCACCACTCATGATCAACTGCTCGGTCGCCGTGCGTTCAGGCTGGGTTTCCCGAACAGATGTGCAACCAAGACACCAGACCACAGAAAGGATGAGTAACGTCCGGAACATGATCCCCTATTATAGCATCTCAACACAGATGGCAAGTTTATGCACCCCAGTTTTCAGCCAACCTTACCAAGGTTCGTACCGCCACTCCGCTTGCGCCTTTCCCACAATGAGGTTGAGGTTTTTCCACCCAGCAGGTGCCGGCAATATCCAGATGTGCCCACGGTGTCTCATCAACAAACTGCTCAAGAAACTTGCCGGCAGTAATGGTGCCGGCCGAGCGTTCAGCCGATGCATTACGCAAATCACTCATATCACCCTTCATCGCATCGAGATATTCCGGATCCATGGGCAAGGGCCAAAAGCGTTCCCCGCAGTTACGGCCGTGCAGGGCAATCGCATCACTGAGGCCCTTATCGTTGCCCAATAAAGCCACACGCACATTCCCCAAGGCAACAGTCACAGCCCCGGTTAAGGTTGCTGCATTAACAATGTGTGTAGCCCCCAATCGCGTGGCGTAAGCAAGGGCATCGGCCAACACTAATCGCCCTTCAGCATCAGTATTAATTACTTCAATGGTTTTACCGTTGAGTGCGGTAATAATGTCGCCCGGGCGTGTCGCCTTACCGCTAGGCATATTTTCAGCCATGGCCAGAAGGCAACTCACCCTTACATTAGGCCGCAAACGACCAATAGCCGTAATTGCTCCGAGCATTGTCGCAGCACCACCCATATCATACTTCATTTTCTCCATTGAATTGGCGGGCTTAAGAGACAAGCCGCCCGTGTCAAAAGTGATCCCTTTGCCCACGAGAAAGAGATGATCACCGCCAACGGGCTCATCAGGCACCCAACTCAATCGAACCATACGTGGTGGGCGTTCAGAACCCTGTCCCACTGCAAGCAAGGCTCCCGCTCCCATCTGGGCAAGTACTTCCTCATCCAGCACCTCCACTTCCAACCCAGCTGCTGCTCCTTCTTGAGCCGCACGCATGGCAAATTCCTCAGGGCCAAGATCATTGGCGGGAATCTCCACAAGTTCCCGCGCCAAATTAATACCATTTGCAGTAACCCGCCCCCGATCAGCCTCAGCTGTATCTGCCGGACTAAGAAGGATGACTTCCTCGACAGGCCAGAGTTTCTCTTCTTTATATCCGCTGGGACAGTGGGATCCGTACAACGCTCCTTCTGCAACCAACCGGGCATCCACGTCCTCAGGCAGCAAAATCGCAACTGTACGACACTGAGATTTCGCTGCGTGTCGAACAGCTTGTCCTGCAACAGCAAACCAATGCCGTGGCATGGGAGATTCGCCCAGTCCTAGGAGGAAGAGACGCTTGACTGTAGATTCGGGAACCCGATGAATTAGGGTACAAGAGCCTCTCTTTCCAGTCCATTCCCCGCTCTCGACAAGTTCACCGAGTAGACCATCAAGGCGAGCGTCCAGAGCACTCTCCGGCACTTCTTCGGCAGCCAAGGGAATGGCCAGTGCATCAATTTCAAGTTCTTCCCAGTTTCCTGAATGTATGGTTATATTCATAAGCTAATTTTGATCCTGGCCGGGCTCGATCTGGGCAATCGTATGCAACAAATCTGTGGCGGCTTTTTTATATATTTCCTTAAGGCGTTCTTTGTTCTTGGTTTGCTTGGCTTCGGCCCTAAGTTCGGCGAAGGTGAGCGGTTCGCCAAACTTTATTTGTACCTCATATGGGCGAGGCACCCAAATATGTCGCCCATAGGCCTCGTAAGCACCAAATATTTTGATGGGAATCACTGGTTCTTCACTTTTTATTATAACCAACCCAATCCCAGGTTGAGGAGCCTGAATCTGACCGGTGGGTGAACGGGTCCCTTCCGGATACATAATCACCGCATCCCCACCGCGCAAACGTGAAAGGAAAGTTTTCAAACCCCGACCGGAGCCTGATTGATCCACAGAAATCATCCTCCAACTCCGCAAAAGAAACCCGTTGATAGGGAATTTGAATGCCGACTCCCGGGCAAGTCCCACCACCATTCGTTCAAGGGAAGAAACCACAAACACAGGATCAAAATAGCAGACATGATTGGAAGCTAAAATTACCCCTCCCGTCCTGGGCACGCGCCCCCTGTGGAAAACTTTCAACCGGAACCAAACACGAAAAAAAATTCCAAACACGAACCGAAACAGCCTGTAGGAAAAAGTTTTTTTTGTTAGCTCGGGCATGAAGCCTTATTCTCCCTGCCCCCTCACCATACCCTGAATCTTTTTCCTGAGATATCCCGGCCACAGCAACTTAAGCCATGGTACTAATTTCAGTTTATTTGGAATAATGAGTTCGCATTTGCGCTTGCGAAGTGCCTCGAGCACCGCAAGAGAGCATTCCTCAGAAGCAATCGATTCCTTGTTGTGAGATCGCCTATTCTCCCCCAAGGTATTGCCATCAAATGAACAAGCATTTGCCCGCAAGTCCGTCCCCCGAATCCAATGGGGATGAACCGTCAACACATTGACTCCTGTCCCCTCCAGATCAAAGCGCAGCGCCTCACAGAATCCTTCGAGCGCATGTTTGCTAGCCACGTATCCAGTGTGATAAGGAACTCCCACTTTACTTTGGATACTGGCCATGGCAGCGAATTGGCCATGGCTTTTTTTAAGATATGGCAATGCGAAATGCGCACCATGAACCGCCCCTAAATAATTCACCTCGATCAAACGACGAAAAATGCCGAGGTCTTCAACCTCGTCAAAGGGAGCCCACATGCTGAGCCCGGCATTGGAAATATAAATGTCCACCCCCCCAAAACGTTCAACAGATTCATCAACAAGTCTCTGGCAATCCTCAGGCAGGGATACATCACCGGTAATTGTAATTACCTGAGCCTCCGACGCTTTACAAAGCGCATGTGTTTCGGTGAGCTTGTCTTCGTTACGCCCAAACAGCACACAGTTTGCACCTCTTGAGGCAAAATCCTGAGCCATTTGACGCCCCAAACCAGAGGAAGCCCCGGTAATAATGACCGTTTTTCCAGAAAACATCAGTTGGTCTTCCCAAAGGATTGAATGGCCTCGTCAGATATCCCCCACTCGCGCAATGGATCCTCGCCTGGGATGACTTTACCCGGATTCATCACCCCATTCGGGTCAAGCCCATCCTTGATCGCCTTCACAGCTTTAACTCCCGCAGGGGACAAATCCTCTTCGATCCATGGCAAATGTTCAGTGCCCACAGCATGGTGATGACTGACTGTTCCCCCGTTTTCCATAAAGGAATCCTCAGCAGCCTTCTTTATATAGAGATACTGTTCCAGTTCACGCCCTTCTAGCTGACGACACCCAAAGGTAAAGTAAAGACTCGCCCCAGTATGATAATTATGACTGATATGACACCCCACCCACGGATCCACACCAGTATTACGAATGGCCTGATCAATATTAGATAGTGTCTTGCTATAAAGATTAAGCAGGTTGTCCCAAGTGGTAGAGGTTTCGCTTACGTCACCCATTACACCGCGATCCATCAGATAATCTCTCACATGAGGAAAATCATATTTAGCTTCTTGAAAAGACTTGCCCGGCCCTTCCCCAAGGCAAAAACCATCATGTTTCCTGAAAATGTGGGAAGACTCTCGACGTTGCATATGAAAGGTATCGTAATCGCCTTCATAGGCTGTGGTCATCATACAGCATTGGTTAAAATCAAAACCTTTAATTGCCCTAAGATACCACTTCACTAGTGCGCTAATTTTTGCCTTTAATCCTGATTCAGGCTTTTTGAAGGCAGCACTCAAAGCTGTCTTACCCGGATCATTCAAACGTGTAATAACCGGCATGACCCCCAATCGCATGCATTCATGAATAGCTTTGATGCCACTCTCAAAATCTGGAAAGAGCCATCCCTCGAACATTTTGTACTCAGCCAAACGGTGCACCTGTACGGTCACTTCGGTAATCACACCTAAAATCCCCTCACTACCAACACAAAGACTGCGAACGTCAATCCCGTTGGATGTGTTTGGAACCGTACGAGTCACAATGGTACCACTAGGAGTTACCATCCGCAGGGCTATCACCATATCTTCGATCTTCCCGTATTTATCACTCTGCATACCTGCAGACCGGGTAGCCACCCAACCTCCAAGGGTGGAGTGCATGAACGAATCCGGGAAATGCCCTAGAGTCACATTCTCTCGCTCGAGTTGCTCTTCCATATGAGGGCCATAAACACCAGACTGGATACGCGCGATAAGTGACTTTTTATCAACACTTAGCACGCGGTTCATTCGCCACATATCAAGACTCACAATGAAACGACCGTTGCGATCCTTTGGTTCAAGACACCCAGCAATATTAGTCCCACCTCCAAATGGAATAATCACCGCATCGTGTTCATTAGCTGCTTTGATGATCGCTACCACATCGTCCTCGTTCGACGGATACACAATCAAATCAGGCGCATAATCCACCTGACCACGACGCAAACGTAATAAATCCCTAAAGGCTTTTCCCGCTGCGTGTATGAGACGGTCTTTTTTGTCTTCGGATATCTGGTCGGGTTTCAGCACGCCTTTCAAGGCGGCGGTGAATGGCAGGTTGACCTTTGCTGCTGGAAGGTTAATCCCCTCAAAAGAAACTGGAGGCACAGGAACTCCTTCTTCCAGCCCAAGCTCTCCGCCCAAGTACGGCCACAACTTGGGTTTATCAGCATCACTGAAGGTGACATCTTCATCCCCCCAACCCCACCATTTCATGTGCCGCACCTGATACTCAGCCATGAATCTCCTTTAGCTTACGAATCCGGGTTTCCATCTCAGTAGTAATAGCCGCATAGATCGACCGTCCTGGGCCATGTTCTTCGGCAAAACGATGCGGGTCAATCGCTTCTGCGATATAAATGCGGATGCGCGAAGGCTTGAAAAACTTGCCTCCCTTGGGATAGGCACGATAAGTACCATTTATATAAACAGGTACAATAGGCAAATCCAATTCGGCAGCGATCATTGCTGCCCCTTTCTTCATCGTTGAAATTTCGCCAGTCTGAGAACGGGTTCCTTCGGGATAAATGATAAGACAACGGTTTTTGTGAGAAGAAAACTCACGACAGGAAACCATAAGTTTCACAATGCTTTCGCGGGAGGCTGAACGATCAGCCGGAATCAGATTCATCAGTCGACCCAAAAAATTGTTTCGGCTCTTGTTATCGAAGAAATAATCCTTGGCTGCCACCATTCCGTATTGATCGAAATCCTCTCCACCAGCATACATCAATGCCGCGCTATCCATATGACTGCAATGATTACTGCAAAAGATAAAAGGAGCCGAAGGCAGGTTCTCGCGCCCCACCACCTTAGCAGGACACCATAAATTGAATAGTGCCCGACAAAACAACTCAAAGCACTTGTGCCAAAAGGCCGTACTGCCACGCGGATCACGTCGCAGGTAACCATACTCTGGCTCGAGCTCCGCCCGTTGAAGCATGTCTTTAAAAGTCGACACGCTTTATCTCCCAAATTTTGCGTGGGCCTCGGCAAACTCGTTACTGACAATTGCACCAGCCAATGAAATCTCAAGAGCCAATGCCGAAGCGCAAATTATTTCAGCCAACTTACGGGAGGAATGCTCGCCTCCTGCACACCCTACCAGTTCCAGATTGGATCGCTGAGCATTAAGCCGCGTCGCTCCTCCCACTGTGCCGACTGTGAGACTCGGCATGCTGAGAGTCGCGTATAAATCCTCATCCCTCTTTTCGTAAGTGGCAATGCCAATGGCATTCTCAGCAACGCACGCCACGTCCTGTCCCAATGCTAAATATAGGGCGGCCAGAGCGTTGGCCACGTGCAAGTTCATCCCCAAGAGTCCGGCCATTTGCGAGCCCAGGTGTTTGTCCACAAGTGCTTCAACGATTTCGTCGGCAGAAACACGTAATAATTTTTTTAATACCCTATTAGGGATCTGAAAACTTGCGATCACATGATGCCCGCGGCCTTTCATAAGACTCCTTTGAGCAGGGTTTTTATCTGCATTAAAATTGCTCTCCACCAGATAACGATGCGGAGTTCCGTTGGAGAGGTTTGCCACAATAAACTGACAAGCCGCATCGGTACTCATGGTTACCATATTTTGGCCAGCAGCTTCAGCAGTATCATAAATAAAATCAAGGATCACACGGTTGTGAATGGGAAGCTTATCAATGCGAAGCAGCTTGCCATGACGGGTAGTACTTTCAGCAGCTGCCTTTATTTCCTCATAGTGTTCATCCACCTGATCGACAAACTTAAGAGCTTCCTCAATTTCCTCAAACCGAAACACCGGAGCACGAGACAGCTCCTGTTTCACATGGCGCGTCTTAATCCCCCCCGAGCGGTGTGTAAGGTAAAACCCGCGCGTCATCGAAAGGGACAATGTTCCCTCAAGGGTGCATAAGGGCACGTAGTAATCTCCCTGTGCGTAAGTTCCATCAATCTTGAGAGGACCGGACACACTTTGAGGCAACCCCACAAACCCAACATGGTTTTCTATGAGACCCTTTAGTTTTTCCGGTTCATCCAGTGCGAAATCAGGCATCTGGTGACCGGTTTGTTCCTTGAGCCAGGTTTTGCGCGCCTCGGTATCCGCTTGAGCATAACCCCGCGGTGGTGTGAGTTTATTCATGTTGTCCGGCTATATGACCCCAAAAAGTAGCCCGCTGCGTTGGGTCTGTAATACACAGTGGCCGAAAATCTACCACCAACCCTGTCCAGTCGAGCATTTCTTACTCTCGCGTGCGTCCTAACCAAGCTGGTAATAGCACCAAGGCTCCCACAAGAGCTCCAGCTAAGCCCACCGACAATAATAAGCCAAAATGAACAACCGGAGGGAACGTTGAGATCCAAAAAACCATCATCATGCCCACTAGAATTGCAGTCGTCGCCATTATTGGGCGACCCTTGACGTTTATTGCTTGCCGCGCCGCCTCTTCGGGGCTCCCTCCTTCGTTCCGCTTGTCTCTCCAGTGTGTGATAAAGTGAATTGTGTCATCGACGGCAATCCCGAGTGCTACTGCCGCCACCATGATGGTGATTGAATTGAGTGGAACACCGATCAAGCCCTGCAAAGCGATAATAAGCCCAACCGGCAACAAGTTTACCGCCAAGGCCAGCAACGCCAAATCCACCGACCGCCAAAGAATGGCGAGCACCAAACCAATTAATCCTGCGGTCCACAGAACGCTTCTCCGTTGGCTACGCACAATGCGACGATCCGCTTCTAGGATGCTTCGAATACCACTCTGAGCAGACACTTTAACGCCTTGAGGTGCCTCTTTCTTCGCTA
>CAZHJW010000083.1:0-9766 GCA_964533265.1 uncultured Pedosphaera sp. | reverse complement strand
ATGTTTTTGTGAATCATAAGCTGGTAGCCCGTGGTGAGGTTGTGGTTGCAGAAGATAATTTCGGTATTCGAATTAAGGAGATTGTATCAAAATCCTAATAAATAGGATTTTATAAACATTAATTCCATAAAATTGTCTATTTATTCTGAAATAGACAAAAAATTCATGTTCAAGTTTATGGCACGTTTCATGCTGCTATACGGGATGTTGGCATGTTTTGCCGGGTCCCTCGGGTGCGAGGAGCCGCCAAGGAAGGCGGGCCCAGCGTGTCCAATGGCAACGGAATGCACGAAACCCAAGAGGGTTGAATATGAAACGAAATCGCACACGCCAAGGATGGCTGATATTAATGATCTTGAGCTGGCTCTTTGCCGGTTCAATTTGGGCTGATGATAACTCGACCCGCCCTGAATCTATCTCAGAACCGGTAAAGTCGGAAACATCTGGCAAGCCGTTACTCGAGTCGGCTGCTTCCCAAAAGATGTACGGGGTGAAATCTAGTTCCTCGCAGGTGATCGAACCTAAGCCGGTAAGTCTCTTGGAGGTCATGTTTAGGGTATTGGGGGCACTCCTAATTGTAATTGCGATTATATTGGGAGGGACATGGTGGTTTCGTAAAAGTCGCATGTTCGGCTTGGTTCCCTCCCAATCCTCTCATCTGAATGTAATCGAAACTCGTTTGCTCGGATCGAAACATACTTTGCATGTGGTGGAGTACGGTTCCAAACGTTTTCTAATTGCCGATTCGCCTGGTGGCACCAATTACCTGACCGATCTTGAAAAGTTAAATGATTCGCCTCAGGAGTCTAGTGAGGCGGTGGTAAAATTTAGTCCCGGTAGTTTTGCCGGAAAATTAAAAACCCTGCTGGAGCGAAAGGGATGATCACCACGACGAAAAACAAAACAAAAGTGGTTGAACGTCCGCGCTCCGGCTGGGGCTGGATCTTGGTGCTGATAATGTTGTTCACGACGAATGGTCTCCTGGCTCAGACCGGAGGGGCAAACACCAATGCCTTTAACTTCAATATTGGCATGAATTTGCCTGAAGAACCTCAACGAATTGACGTCGGCATTCGAATTCTTTTTCTAATTACATTACTGGCAGTGGCCCCCTCGCTCGTGATGCTAATGACTTCATTTACCCGAATTATCATCGTCTTTTCCTTTCTGCGTAACGCCCTTGGTTTGCAGGGTGTTCCGGCAAATCAGATTATGGTCGGCTTCGCCTTGTTTATGACATTTTTTATCATGCAGCCGGTGTATCAACGGATTGATGCAGATGCGATAAAACCGTACTCGGCAGGCGCGATCACTGGAGGGCAGGCTCTTGAAGCGGCCTCGGGGCACGCGAAAGATTTTATGCTACGGCAGGCTCGACCAAAGGACGTGGAGTTTTTCGTTGGGCTCGCAAAAATGGGGCCAACCAAGGTGGAGGCATTGCCCATGAGTGTTGTGATTCCAGGGTTCATTTTGAGTGAATTACGAACGGGGTTCCAGATGGGGTTTCTGTTGTTCATCCCGTTTATTCTTATCGATTTTGTGGTCGCAATTGTACTGATGAGTCTAGGGTTATTGTTCCTACCTCCAGTGACGATTTCCATGCCACTAAAGATACTCCTGTTTGTGCTAGTGGATGGTTGGACGTTGATCGTTCGGTCACTCGCTTTGAGCTTTGGTTTTTAGAAGAAAGGAAAAATTATGAGTCCAGATTACGTAGTGGAGATTATGAAGGGGTTGATGGCGAATATCATGATGCTTTCAGCCCCTTTATTGATTATGGCAATGGCGGTGGGTCTAATAGTGAGCCTTTTTCAAGCAGTGACTTCGTTGCAGGAACAAACGCTGACATTTGTTCCCAAGGCGCTTGCGGTCACGGCCTTAATATTTTTTATCATGCCATGGATGGTTCGAACTCTGATGGATTATACTAAAGGGATATTCGAAAAGATACCCTCCATGGTTATGTAATACGAAAAGGCCTTAAAGTGGAGGAGTTATTTCTAACATGGTTCTTAGTTTTTGTTCGAGCCGGCGCCATGCTGGCGTTTTTACCAATTTTTGACGCGGCAGCTATGCCCGTAAGGCTAAGGATAGCCTTGGCAGGGTTTTTATCCATGCTTTCCATGCCCGGAGTGGCGTTGCCAGAGGATTTGGTAACTAGCAACCTTATAGGAGCAATTGGGATTGTTGGCCATGAGGTTTTCTACGGATTGATACTCGGCGGTGTGGTGCGGTTAATCATGTTTTCGGTCGCTTTGGCTGGTCACTACATCGGAGTCGAACTGGGATTGCAACTTGCGAGCATGATTGCGCCGGGTGCTACGACAGCAGCCCCTACATCTTCGGTGATCCTGCAAATGATGACAGTGATGTTGATTTTTTCATTGGATATACATTTTGAATTACTGGCAGGATTTCAGCAGTCCTATGAGGCTCTCCCAATTGGTGGTGGCTCACTTTCCAATGCCCTTTTTGATCATGTTACATTGCTGTGTGCCCGGACGTTTGTTGTGGCCCTGCGCATTGCTGCCCCAGTCATTGCGGTAGGAATTGTGTTAAACCTTTTGATGATGGTTTTGGCTCGGACGATACCTCAAATGAATGTTTTTATGTTTAGATTTTCGGTGCAACCCATGGTGGGTGTTTTCTTATTCGGGTTTACTCTTTCTTTGGCCGCCCGGGAAATATCAAGTTATTTGAAACAATTGCCCAATGACTTTGTGGTTGTGGCACGGTTACTGGGAGGAGGAGCATAGGCGATGGCAGAAAGCGAATCTGGCCAGGAAAAGACGGAAATGCCAACTCCGAAAAAGCTCCAGCAGCTGATGGAGTCCGGTCAATTTGCGAGGAGTCAGGAGATTCAGACACTGGTGTTGCTGGTGGCGGCTATGTTGATATTGACGATAATGGCCCCAAAGATTGTGGAAAGCTTCCGTATCTACATGATTGGTGCTTTTCAGCAACTTGGAACGACTCGTGTAACGCCTGAGTCTTGGCAGGGGATATTCAGCCATTTTTTTGTCACCGCCGGCACATTGATTTTACCAGTAATGCTTGCAGGCTTATTTGCTGGTTTGATTGGTTCAGGGTCACAAAGCCAGTTTCGTGCGTCGCCCAAGGCGATCGAACCAAAATTCGATAAGCTGAACCCGCTTAGTGGGTTTAAGCGTATTTTTAGTAGCCAGTCCGTGGCCAAACTGGTTGTAAGCCTAATGAAATTTGTGGTGATTTTTGGATTTACCTATCCGGTATTGAAAAGCATCTTGGATGATCCGGTGTTTTATACCGCTACAGACCTTATGCATTTGCTTGCCTTTATGGGAGACTCAGCCCAGAGCGTGGGTATTCGTGTGATAGCGGGCATGGTGGTCATTGCAGCATGCGACTATGCTTATCAACACTGGAAAAATGAAGAAGACAGTAAGATGACCAAGCAGGAGGTGAAGGACGAAGGTAAACAGGTTGAAGGCAACCTTCAGGTTAAGGGCGAGTTACGCCGCCGTCGCCGTCAAATGTTGATGGAGACTTTAAATTCGGAGGTTCCACAGGCAGATGTGATCGTTACAAACCCCACGCATCTGGCGATTGCACTGAAGTACGATCGCGAAGCGATGGGGGCTCCACGAGTATTGGCCAAAGGGGCACGCTACAATGCTCTGCGTATACGTGAGATTGCTCGAAAAAATGAGGTGCCGATAGTGGAAAATAAGCCGGTAGCCAGGCTGTTATTCAAGAACTGCAAAGTTGGTAAAGAGATCATTCCTGATTTGTATGCGGCAGTTGCGGAGATTCTCGCCTACGTCTACCGCACCAACCGGTACAAATATTACAAACGAGGCCAACAGATGGGTGCATAATGATAAGTTTCATCCAAAAAAACGGAAATTCCGGCGAAAAATGGCCATTAATGGCACCATTTTTGCTCTGTTTTAACCGTCCCGCATGGAAGCGAGATGTGATGGATATTCAATCGATGGTTATGGATTCGCCGTTGGGTTCTTGGCCGAAAGGAGATCGTGTACGGTCATGAGTGCGGCACAAGCTGAACCTCAATCACGGTGGCCCGAGCTTGGCCTCGTGACTTTCGTGTTTGGGGTGTTGATGTGCATGGTCCTTCCGATGAGCCCGTGGATGTTGGACTTGATGCTCGCCTTGAGCATCTCCTCAGGTCTGCTGGTGATGCTGGTTATCATTTACATTCGGGACCCTTCTGAATTCACCAGTTTTCCGACGCTCCTCCTTATTGTAACGTTGTTTAGATTGGGGCTAAATATTGCCACCACACGTTTGATTCTAGGCGAGGCACAGGCGGGGCAAATCATTCAGAAGTTTGGTGAGGTAGTCGTGCAAAACAATTATGTCGTTGGTTTTGTGGTGTTTATTATTCTCACGGTGATTAACTTTGTGGTGATCACCAAAGGTGCGGGCCGAATCGCTGAAGTGGCAGCACGTTTTACACTGGATGCCATGCCCGGCAAGCAAATGGCCATCGACGCTGAGTTGAATGCTGGACTCATCAAGGAAGATCAGGCACGCAAACGGCGTGATGATCTTTCCAAGGAGGCGGACTTTTACGGTTCGATGGATGGTGCCAGCAAGTTTGTGCGTGGTGATGCTATTGCAGGCATTATCATTACACTGGTAAATATCATCGGCGGTATTGGGATTGGAGTGTTGCAGCGGAACATGGAAGTGACACAGGCGCTCCAGACCTACACGATACTGAGTATTGGTGATGGGCTTGTATCTCAAATCCCCGCACTGGTGATTTCCACTGCAGCAGGTATTTTGGTTACTCGGTCTGCGGAAAAAGTAAGCCTTGGGGTAACGCTTACAAAGCAACTTTTCCTGCAGCCCAAAGTGTTAAAGGTATTATCCGTCTCCATGCTTCTATTGGCACTGGTTTCTCTGTTAACGGGTGTTTTACCGTGGTTTCCGTTTTTATGCATGGGAATATTGTTTGGCTTCATGCACCGAAATTTTGAGGAACGGGGTCTCTTGATAGAACGACCTGTGGGCCCGGATATTGATGGTGGTAACACGCCAGAAGGCGGAGCCGATGGCGGGAATGACGGCCCGGAGGATGGGCGTCCGGGGAGCCCGGAAAAAATGGAGGAACTGCTGCACTTGGACACCCTTCAAATTGAACTGGGTTATGGCCTTTTGGCACTGGCTGATCCAAAAAAAGGTGGAGATCTATTGGAACGTGTGACGGGCGTTCGTCGCACGTTTGTGCAGGATATGGGCTTCATTATTCCGGCGGTACGGCTTCGTGACAATTTGGAGCTGCAACCCAATGAGTATCGTTTTGTATTCCGCGGCCAGCTGATTGAAACTGGAGAGGTCATGCCTGGCTACTGGTTGGCGATGAATACAAACAATAGCACTGAGGTGCTGCCAGGGGTGCAGACAACCGAGCCGGTATTCGGCTTGCCGGCAACATGGATCACAGAGGTGGAACGTAAAAATGCCGAGCTAGCAGGCTACACGGTGGTTGATTCGGCATCGGTCATGGTAACTCATTTCGGAGAGACGATTAAACGTACCTGCAGTCAAATTTTAAGTCGGCAGGATGTGCAGATGTTGCTGGATAATCTCAAGGATCAGAACCCTGCGCTGGTCAATGAACTGGTTCCTGCCTTGCTTAGTGTAGGACAGGTGCAGCGCGTTCTACAGAACTTGTTGGCCGAAGGGGTTTCCATTCGTAATCTGGTTGGCATTTTGGAGCGGGTGGCCGATTATGCTGATTCCACCAAGAATCCTGATGAACTGAGTGAGCATGCCCGTAAGGCAATTGGCGCACAGGTGGTCAAAGCCTTTCAGGACGATCAGGGTAATTTACCTGCCATAACGCTAGATCCCTGGCTGGAAGAGGAGCTAGTGAAGGGGATTCGCCCTTCACAAACGGAGACGGTACTATTGATTGATCCAAAGATTGCTGAGCATCTTTCCCATCAACTCCATCAATTTATTCAACCGATGATCGCGGAAGGCCGTTCTCCGGTGGTTGTATGTTCGTCGATGGTTAGAGCTGGACTGCGCCGGTTCTTTGGGGCGAAATTCCCAGAGTTGTCTTTCCTCAGCTATGAGGAATTACCGCCGAAGATTGAGATAATCTCTGCAGGCTCAGTGCCTTCCCTTCAATAGGCATTGAGTAGCGAGATATAATTCTGTTACTCGCATGAATACGGTAAAAATCATCGCCGACACTGCACAGGAGGCTCTGGAAAAAGTGCAGGCAAAGGTTGGACCGGATGCGGTGATTCTCAATGTTCGCAAACTGCCTGCCGATGGAGTTAAACGCCTCTGGGCTCAGGCTAAAGTGGAGGTTTTGGCCGGCGCTCCAGACTCAACAAAATCGCAAAAAGAAGCACTCAGGCTTTTGGCCGATAAAGTGCAGCAGTTGGAGAGTGAGCTGCATGATCGCGAGAACAAAAATCTCAGCTCACTGCCTCTCAATGTGGAAGAGATGATTCGTACCGTAAAAGGCAATGACTCAGATCTGCCACTGTTGCCTTCCGTGAAGATACTGATGGATATCGGCTTATTGCCGGAACATGCACACGAGGTATCCAATCAGATGCGGCAAAATTTAGGCAGCACACGCCCCCGCAATTTGATAGAGGAGATGGAATTGCTCCGTGAAGTGCTCGTTGACCGGTGGCACCAGTATGCGCATCAGGTCGAAAAGCCTGGCACCCCGGTACGAGTATTAGTTGGGCCGCTTGGAACAGGCAAAACCACGGCTCTTTGTAAATGGGTGACTCAGGAAACATTTCTTCGCCAACGGCCTGCGCGCATTTGGCGTTTGGATGGTTCACATTCGAATACAGCGGAATTTTTAAGCTTGCATGGAGAGTTGATGCAGGTGCCGGTGGAGCGTGTTTGGGTTGAGACGACACAGCCACCGGAAGACACGCTTAGGTTTGTAGATTTGCCAGGGGTTTTAGAAACTATTGAAGCAATTGATGAATTAGCCCTTCAAATTATTTCATTTGGGGAATCTGAAGTGCATTTGGTATTAAATGGCTCTTATGAACAAACTCTTCTGCTTCGGCAGGTAAAAGCCTTTGAGCGGTTGCCTCTGACTGGCGTTATCATTACACACACCGATGAAACTGAGGAATGGAGTAAGATTTGGAACGTGGCGATTTCAGCAAAATTACCAGTAACTTTCCTGTCGGGAGGCCAGGATATTCCCGGTGGATTTCAGGCCGTGATACCCGAACAGTTGTTTGATAACTGGGTATCCGAAGCGATGCGGTAAAGAGGTTGTCAGGCGGGCAATAGATAATTCCTGGACAAGCCGGCAGTAGACATTTGCGCTCCATAGTTGAAGAGGCAATGACCAACTTCTTCCAGCACCTGATCCCAATTGCCCGGTCGTTGTTGTCTAAAGAGGCGCATTGATGGGTACCAAGGGCTATCGGTGCGATGCATTCGCCAGCGCCAGTCCGCTGCGTAGGGGAGGAGAGTCCACGTAGGAATACCAAGGGCGCCCGCTAGGTGTGCGACTGCAGTGTCCACTGAAATCACCAAGTCCATCTTGCTCAGGAGAGCGGCCGTGTCCTGGAAATCTATGATTGAATCACGTAGATCCGTTACGTTGGATCGCCGGTTTATGTCTGCAATTGCAGTTGCATCGGCATTCACTTGGGCTGAATAGAATTGGCAGTTGGGCGTGCTAAAGAGCCGGCGGAACTTGTTATAGGGAATGGATTTTTTCTCGTAGACTTCGCTGTTTGGGGCGCTAGACCACGTGATTGCCACACGTTTTGCCGTTGAAATCTCTGGCCAAGGAATCGGCTCAATCTCCGGTTCGGACACCTTAAGATAAGGTTTTGCGCAATAATCCGTCTCACGAAATAACTGCATCAAGTGGGGAAGGCTCATCAATGGCGCATGTACATCGTGGATCGGAGCTTCTTCTTTTTTGCTGACAACGTGTTTAAGGCTTCCCTGCTTATTCAATAGACGTTTCAGTTGTGGGTGACATTGCAGGGATATGAAATCATTCGTCCACCCTAGTTGCAGGGCGAAACGGGCGAACATGATCGTGTCTCCAAGGCCTTGCTCGCTGTAAAGAAGCAATCGCCGACCATTTAGAGGTTCGCCGCGCCACTCAGGACTCTTGTATTCCGGTTTTTGTTTATTGCGTGCTATCCAACGATGTTCGTAATCCCGCCACCCTCGGCTGTAATCACCAAGCATTAAACAGGCTAATCCGTGATTCCAGCGGAGGTTGGCATCATTGGCGTTGTAATACATTGCCTTCCGGTATTGTACCAGTGCTTCAGGGACTCGGTTCTGTTCTTCAAGTAACCATCCCAAGTTTACGGCGGCTTTTATAGAATCGGGGCAAACTTCAAGTTCTTTTTCAAGACATGCTTCGGCAGATTGCAGATTGCCAAGAAGCTTATATGAGTTGGCCATCCCCAAATGAAGGCCTGGTTCCTCCGGTTGGAATCTTAAAGCTGATTTGAATTGTTCCAGAGCTTCGGTGGGCCGGATTTGTTTCAGGCGGGCGGAACCATAGTTGTAGCGGACGGCAGTTCCATCTCCGCCCAAGTCGATGATACGTTGATATACGGAAACAGCCAGATCGAGTTCCCCCATTTTCTGGAAGAATAACCCAAACTTTCTCAGTGATTCAGCTTTGGATAAGTCCTCGTCTGATCGACCGTTTTCAACATTAGTGTTGATTCTCATTAGATGCCGCTTGCTCGGCGTGGGCACGGATATTACCGCCAGTTCCCGCCTTAGTCTCGGCAATCGGAGTCGGTTACTTTAGGTTTTTTTGAAGTAACAAAAAAAACGCCGAACCAGAAAGATCCGATTCAGCGAAAAAATTAATTTTTGGGGAATTTACCTAATTCTTTCGGTGGGAACGACATCTTTGGGTTCTTCCCCTATTTCTTCAAGATCGCCTTCGAAATCAGCCTCGAGGGCCCCATTTTGGGCCATTTCATAGATGCGTTGGCCTGTTTCAATGAGTTGCTTTAGGCCATTGGTTTTCTTGTCCTTGAATTTAAGGGTCATATTGCCCTTCTGTGTGGCTCCTTTCATGTCACCAGAAAAGCTTACTTCATCCAGCCGCTTCAGTTCTTTTAAAGCCATTTTAGCCTCCTCTTCTTCGCCGGCAAACTTTTGTATAACCTTTGCCAGCGGTGCAAAACGGAAAAAACCGGCGTAATCGTTCTTGGCAATCAAATTCCGGTGGGCTCCCTTGATAGGCTTGGCCGCTTTGCCGTCATTGACAGCAGCAGCGTGATCCTTGCTGCAGATAAAAAAACCTGTCTCAGATTGGGCGATCTGTAGGCCGACCGTGGCCAGCATGGGCAGCATGGCTTGGAGTTGAGGATTGTTCATCAACTTATTGAGGTTCTTTCGGTTTTCAACCGTCATGCCCAGAATAAGTTTTGGGGTGGGTTGCGGTCCGAAATCCCCTTCCACCATGTCCAAGCTTTCCCAGACGGCAAGGAAGTCTCCCTTGGGAATGCTCATCAGCTCATCCATGTTAAGGCCAATCATTTCCTCCATCTGCTCAAAAACTTCACCAAGTTCTTCCTCCATGAGAGGCATAAGGTGTTCTTTTACCATGTCGCGTACCGGGTCCATGTTCACCGCTTGGGCTACAACCAATATGGAGTCTGTTGGGATTAAATTAACCAGCCCCTTATCCAGACCTCCTTTGCTCAAATTCTCTTTAAAAAGGTCTTCATTGCCATAAGCGATAATATCCGAAGATACCTTGCCATCCTCAAAA
>CAZHJW010000082.1:0-9794 GCA_964533265.1 uncultured Pedosphaera sp. | reverse complement strand
GGAATTGCTAGATACAAAATCGGCCGCCAGTTTTCCAAAAATTGTTTAAGATTAACATGGAACGCTGCCTCGAAAAGTAAGATGGGAAGGAACCATTGAAGTAATAACTCTGGAGTAAGCTCAATGCTTAAGCCAAGCGACTCCTCCGAACGGCCGGCAGCAAGGCCGCTCACAATGAGACCTGCCGCCACAAGTACAACCGTATAAGGCAGCTTAAAACGCTTGGCTAAAAGAGCCATGCCACACGCAACAGTGAGAATCGCAACAAATGAAATCGCCATATTGTTAATCCTTAAATATAACTGTTAGCCTCCGCGTGTGATTCTATAACAAAAACGCGTAACAACTGAAAGCTATTCGATTCACCACCATGCCGAACACTCTCTTGCCGCGGGGAGTCCATTGACATTACATCTCGGGAAAGTGTAAGGTTTGCTATGCCCCAAAGGAAATGGATTGTCATAGGTGTCGTGGCGACTGTCCTAGTTCTTGTCCTGATCTGGATCAACAAACCCAAAACTCCAGCACCTAGCCTAGGCGGTTCAGAGCTGATTCTCTCTGATTCTGGTGAGTTATCTTTGGCCGGCGATTCAACCTCTTACAGTGGGCCTGTGGAAAAACATCATCGTAATGGGCAAAAGAGCTATGCATTGGAGATAGTTGATGGAATCAAACAGGGACTGGCTACTGAATGGTATGATAATGGAAAAAAGAGAACCGAAGTAACATTAAAGAACGGCATGCCTGTCGGTGTCATGAATGGCTGGCACGAAAACGGAAAACAATCATATAAAATGCCCTTAGTTAACGGCGAGGCCGAAGGCCTTGTGACCGAGTACCATCCAAGTGGTAAACGGCGCAACTTAACACAATACGTTCGCGGAAAACGACACGGGAGAGAAACCGGCTATGATGAAGATAAAAACAACAGTAAACTTTGGGAGGCAACCTGGAAAAATGATAAACTCGATGGTGAATATATAAAATTCTATCCCACTGGACAGAAACGAATCATTACAATGTACCTAAATGGTATTCGCGATGGATTGGACATCGGCTTTTTTAAGAATGGAGAAAAATCCTGGAGTTCCAAATGGAAAGGCGAAAAACCCATCGGAATACACAAGGAATGGCACGAAACTAAAGAAGTCAAACAAAAGCTCAAACGTCAACAAAACTTTAGCGAGGGCCGCCTGGCTTTACTGTCCGAATGGCACGCCAACGGACAGCAATCTATGGAAGCCGAATATGATGCCAAAGGCAGATTGATAAAACAGCTACGGTGGGACAACGAAGGCAAAGAAGTGTTCTCCTGGAACATCAACATTCCTCAACAAACAACCAAACAACCGGACAAACCCGATGCTTCGATCGGCAAGCCCAATCCGAACGCAATTGGCCGCCGTCAGCCATGGAGCAAAAATAGGTTAAATGCTATTTATAAAGGCAAGGAAACCAAAACGATTTTGGCCGTGTTCGGAGCACCGGACCAAAGACTTGGGGACACTTGGATTTATCGCAATTTAGTGATCTTTGACACGAACACAGGTCGGCGATTCAGCGTTGCACAATTTCTAATAAAGGATGGGAAAGTCCTCTCAATCGAAGCCAACTAAAAATTTACTTCCGCTGATACTTTTGAAACCACTGGTACAACTCAGGATTGTCGTAAGTTTTTGTCCATGAATCGTGCCGAGCATCAGGATAGACGGTGAGCTTTGGAGCTGGGTGGCCGAATTTCTTTAATGCCTCCACCATCTTTTCACTTTCTCTTAATGGCACCACCGTATCTTTCGCTCCGTGAAACGCCCAAACTCCTAGACTACGCAGGGCTTTTCCTTTCGCTCCACTTGCATTGTAGACATCGATAAAACTACCTCCTCCGCAAATGGGTGCAATTGCAGCAAACCGATCGCACAAAGCCATGCCCAAACTCCATGAACCATATCCTCCCATGCTCAACCCTGTTAGATAAAGGCGGCTAGTATCCACGCGATATTCCATACAGGCATGGTCCAACAATGCCGTAAGCATCGCATCATCCCAACGCTGGTTCTTGGGACATTGCGGAGAAATAATGATAAAGGGTAATTTCTGCCCTTTCTCCACGAGCTTGGGCGGTCCATGCACCTTCACTCGGTTTAAATCATCGCCGCGCTCCCCTGCACCGTGCAGGAAAAGCATCAACGGCCATTTTGTCTCCTTTTTGTCCTGATAGCCTTCCGGAAAATAGAGTAAAAACCGCGCCGAAAATTTACGCGTTTTATGAAGGGTGATGGATTCCTGTGTTTGCACAGAAGCGGCGGACATTGATCCAGAGATTAACAACAAAAGAGACAAAGCTATACGACTCATAAGCTGAACAGCTTTGACTCGCCCGCCTCAAAGGTCAAGATATAGGCTTAACGCCTACGTTTGAAAACGTAGCCGCCGACTCCGGCCTGCACCATTTCCCAACCTTCATCACCAAGGGTATTGAGTATCTTGGATTGTAAAAGCCGCGGTCCAAGACCAGCTTTTGGATCAATAAGCTCATACTGCACCCCCGCCTGCTCAATATAAAGGTACTCCCAGCGACCCCCTCTTGCCTGAGCCTGTGCCATGCCTACAATCAATACCGTGGCCAAAGCCGCGCCAATAAGATAAGGACGAATTTTTTCCATAACGACCACAGGGTAATGCAAGGATGGAAATTATGCCAGCTTCAGCTTTGGCAAATCCTGAGAATCGACAAGCCCAACCGGCTCACGCTTCGCATTGATCACGATGAGATCATCGATCTTGCGGGCATGGAAAATCTTAAGGGCTTCCACCGCCAACGCGGTATCCCGTATAGTTGTTGGCTTAGCGGTCATCACTGTGCTAAGTAGTTGCTTCAGCAAGGCGTCACCGGAACTGGCCATAAGCCGCCGCAAATCTCCATCAGTAAAGACTCCGAGCAGTTTGCCAGTTTTGCCCACCACGCACACACAGCCACTCTTGGCACGGGTCATGATTAGAAGAGCTTCCTGCACAGTAACATTACGTGGAGCAATCGCGAGGCGTTTCCCAGTGCGCATAATATCACTGGCATGAAGCAAAAGTGCGCGACCAATGGCGCCAGATGGGTGATAACGCGCAAAATCTTTTTTCTTGAAGCCTCTCGCCTGCAGCAACGCCATAGCCAAGGCGTCTCCCAGTGACAACATCGCCGTCGTACTTGCAGTTGGCGCAAGATTAAAGGGACATGCCTCCTTGGGCACCGATGCGTTGATCACCACATCACTCAATTTGGCTAACGCGGATTTTGGTGCGCCTGTCAGTGCCACAATCTGAACCGGGAATTTTTTTATGGCGGTCAACAGGTTCAATAATTCGTCTGATTCTCCAGAATAACTCAGAGCCAACACCACATCTCCATCTTCAAGCAATCCAATATCCCCGTGCAAGGCATTCGCCGTGTCGAGCAAGACACTGGTAGCTCCTGTGCTGTTAAAAGTAGCGGAAATTTTCTGGCCAATATTGCCGCTCTTTCCAATACCCACCACCACGAGCTTATTGCGCCGCCTCAGAGCTTCCTTCAGAATTTTGACGGCTGTAATAAATTGCCCATCCAATTGCGACCGAACCGCCTTTAGCCCGGCCAACTCGATATCGAGTACCTGCCGCGCGTGTTTAAGCGGAGACTGTTGCTTAGTCGCCATAGGGGTAGGAGCCGAGAATTTTTACAAATGAACACTTCTCGCCAAGTTGGCGAATGGCCTTGGCAAGTTTAGGATTATCATGATGACCGTCTACATCCACAAAGAAGATGTATTCCCAAGCTTTGCGCTTGCTGGGGCGTGACTCGATCTTGGTCATGTTTAAACGGTGGGTGCGAAAAGGCTGCAAGGCATCGTGCAATGCACCAACCTTGTCATTAACCGTAAACATGAGACTAGTGCGGTCATGGTCTGTGGGAGCGCCACAACTCCGGCCCAATACAAGAAAACGCGTCGCGTTACCGCTATGATCCTGAATCCCCGCCTCGAGAATAGTTAACTTATACTTCTCAGCGGCCAGCGAGCTGGAAATGGCCACAGCCGTTTTAACCTTAGCAGCGAGTGCTGCGGCCGCTGTGGTAGAAGAACTTTCGATAAACTCCACTCGTGGTAAAGTTTCACGCACCCAATTGCGGCATTGGGCATAGGCTTGCGGATGGGAGTAGAGTTTCTTAACACCCTTCAAGCTGCCTTTCCCCACCAGACAATGCTCAATGGGCATAATTATCTGGGCAACGATTTTAAGTTCGCTATCAACGAACATGTCCAATGTATGGGTCACAACGCCTTCAGTAGTATTTTCCACTGGCACCACTCCATATTCAGCACGGTTTTTTTCCACCTCACTAAATACTTCGGCAATCGTCTTCTGTGGAACATAGTCCAGACTGGTTCCGAATCGACGAACCGCCGCCTGATGAGTGTAAGTAGCTTCTGGACCAAGGAAGGCAATCTTGAAACCTTTTTGCAAGGCGATGGAACTACTCATGACTTCGCGGTAAATATGGCGGAGCGATTCGTTGGAGAGCACTCCATCTGAGAGCTTACATATACGACGAAGGAGTGCCTGCTCTCGGTCTGGTTGGAAGATCGCCTTTCCCGAGGCCAGCTTGGCCTGACCGATACCGAGCACATGCTTGGTGCGCCGGTTCAATAACTTGACGATTTGAGCGTCGATTTTATCTATTGCAACACGATGTTTCTGAATACTCATGTGGTTTGCGACGCCTGTTCTAACGCTTCATCGTCATCGTCGTCAAACTCCTCCTCATCGTCATCATCATCCTCTAAGTCATCATCGTCGTAATCTTCATCTCCTTTATCCTCTTCAGAAACCCGTTTTGCCAGTTGAGCTGCGTCGTTATCCTTTGTCTGAGTCACCTCTTCAAGCGACATTTGCTCAGGTTTTTCATCATCCTCATCCGTGGTAATCGGAGCTTTAGGCTTACTAATGGGCACCTGACGTAGTTCCTCAGCATCAGGCAGCTCCTTCAGTCCACGTAATCCGAAGTATTCAAGAAACATCTGAGTGGTGCCATAGGTCTGCGGTCGACCCGGAACATCTGCCCGTCCCATCACCTCCACCAATTCACGGTCAACCAGTGTGCCGATCACTCCATCGACGGACACTCCCCGGATTTCCTCCATCTGGGCTCGAGTAATGGGCTGACGATAGGAAATAATGGCGAGAGTTTCCAATGCCGGCTTGGACAAACGCGTCGGACGGTTCTTAACCCCAACCATAGCTCGAACCCAAGGCGCGTATTCGATCTGGGTAACGAATTGCCAGCTCCCCGCCACGCATGCAAGATGATATGGCCGGTTGAGTTCAGCAATTTCCTCAGACAACGTTTCAAGGGCTTTGGTAACCATGGCGGCCTTGGCTTGGGAAAAGTCTATGGATTCCCCCTCACCTGTCTTACCAGCCTGCTTGAGGATATCTAGTAGCTCCTTCGCGCTCAGCGGTTTTTGGGAGGAAAACAGAATCGCCTCAAGAATATCCTTAAGTTCCATGCGTTATTCAGTCACTGGTTCCGGTTCAGTTAAGTTGTCAGTTCCCATCGGATCAAATTCATCCTGACCGACTCCCTTGGTAATAATGATATCGCCAAAGTTATCCTCCTGATCAATCTTGATCTGTTCCAGTCGAATCAATTCCAGCATGGCAAGGAACGTGGCCACCACCTCATTGCGGCCGGCCACATCGGCAAACAGCTCGCTGAAGGTAAAACGCAGCTGGTTGCCTAGGCGTTCACGAATCACGTTGATTTTGTCCGCGACAGTAAAATACTCGTCTTCGATCCGGCTAATATCGTGAGTGCGGGCTTCCACCCGTTTAATCACGTCATTCACCGCGTTAATAAGATCGAATATGCTTACCTTGAGCCCGGGACCGCGATCTTCGGGCATGTCAAATTCCTGCTTTGCCGGGAGGCGCGGGTAGACATCCTCCTGCTCGTGCTCCAGTGTCCCAAGTTTGTCAGCTGCATCCTTAAATTTCTTATATTCCACCAGCTTACGAATAAGCTCCCATCGGGGATCCTCTCCCTCATCATCCTCATCAGTAGTCGCCTGTTGATCCACTGGGAGGAGCTCCTTGCTCTTAATATACATGAGCGTGCTGGCCATCACCAAAAACTCACCCGCAATCTCAATGTCAAACTCGCGCATCAGGTCCACATATTCGATAAACTCGCGAGCAATCTTGGTAAGGTTCACCTCATAAATTTCCACCTCCTCCTTCTTTACCAAGTAAAGCAGGAGATCCATTGGCCCCTCAAAGACCTCGAATTTGACCTTATATTCTGACACGAACAGTGCTGTAAAAGGATAGGACGCTGCACATGCAACGGGAAATCGAAGGTTGTTCACAGTAGACGCGCTCGAGACCTTCACTCATGCTCCTCTCCATGCACATAATTACCGACGAGCGTTGTCTGAATTATTCGCAAGACGGGCACCCTGAACGCCCTCAGCGCGTAGCCGCTACCCTTGCCCTTTTGCGTAAACAGAAGGATATAAAGATCAACTGGAATAAACCCACCGAGGTAAAGGATATATTGATTGAGCGAGCCCATGTATTGGAACATATCCATCTGGTGGATGACCCAGTCGACCCTTTTGATGGCGACACTCCTAATTATCCAGATATTGATGCCCACGCCCGTCGCTCCATAGGGGGGGCTCTACGAGCGTTAGAACTTGCCCAGAACGAAAAACCCAATTTTTCACTTCTACGCCCTCCAGGACATCACGCTACCCGGAAACAAGCGATGGGATTTTGCTTTTTCAACAGTATCGCAATCACTGTTCTCGCGGCACGCGCGGCGGGAGTCAAGAAGGTCGCCGTGTTCGATTTTGATGTTCACCATGGTAATGGTACTGAGGATATTCTTCGTCGTGTCGATGGCACCGCCTTCTTCTCCATCCACCAACACCCCGCCTATCCTGGAACGGGTGTTAAGAGTTATGATAACTGTTACAATTTCACCGTAGCACCCGGCAGTCCCAACTTCATCTGGCGTAAGGCCGCTTCCAGGGCATTGGCGGAAATGAAAAAATTTGGGCCAGATCTGATTTGTGTATCGGCTGGATTTGACGCCTACAAGCGCGATCCACTCTGCCAACAACAACTGGAGATGAAAGACTTCACTTGGATCGCATCCGAATTGCGTAAACTTAATAAGCCACAGGCAAATATCCTCGAAGGGGGATATAGCAACGATCTACCCAAGCTGATTATTGCGTACTTGGAAGGGTTGACTTAGCCGCTCGATTCTTCTTTGAATAAGATCGGCGAGCGCCAAGCTTGCAAGCTGCGGTAATAACCGGGCAGTTTAACTAGCTTGGGTCTAGGTTCCACCATTTGATTTAATTCTTCCAAGGCGGTCTCCATGGCAATATTCAGCAATAATTTCTCTGAAGCTTTCTCGAACTCCTCAGATTCATCCCTATTGATTTGCTGTACCGACATTGCACGCGTACGGAGCATACGCTGTGCCATGTATTAAATAATAAGGATTAAATTTTGATTATGCGAAACAGATATATAAAAAGAAAGAAATCTCTAAATACACAAAAAAAGCGGGCTAAATTTAGCCCGCTTTGAACAGAATCACGTTATTTATCTAGTTCCTTTTAGGGCGGACTAGGATCATCTTTTTGTTCGTATCCTCGACTTCTATGGATTCAGTCGTCACATCCTCTACCTCCTCAAGTGCCTGATGCACCACACGCCGATCAAAAGCATTCATCGGCTCCATTTCCACCACCTCACCCCATCGCCGGGCCTTCTCAGCTGCCGCCTTCGCTTTTTGCACCAACTCCTCGCGGTTTTCAGTACGGTAATTACCGACATCCACTGTCACCTTGGGAGCCTCATCATCCTGCACAATTAGCAAGCGGTTGGTGAGATATTGAAGATCACTGAGGGTGCGCCCTTGACGGCCAATTAAACGGCCCGGGTCGTCTTCAGTTTTCACGTTTAACAAGCTGCCACTATCCAAAGCAGTTTCCTCCACCGTCGCATCGAAGCCAAGGTGGTTCAGCATGTTTTCCAGAATGGATTTGGGTTTACTAGACATAGTCATAACTTAGGTTTTTTTTCGTTTTTTATTGGGCGGAATTACTTCCACCTCGTTTTTGCCTTTATCGGGTTCCACTTTGGTCATCTTGGTTTGGACGATGGACAGCACGTTTTGCACGGTCCAGTAGAGGCAGAGCCCCGATGAGGCGGAGTAAAAGAACACCACGAACATGAGCGGCATATATTTCATCATAGCCTGCTGAGTCGGATCCATCCCCGGAGAGGGGGGTTGAAGCCGCATTTGCAAAAACATCGTACCTGTCATCAGGAGCGGCATGATGTTGATGGGAAATCCGGCAACCATAGCAATCGTATCGGGCGAAGATAGATCGGAAGCCCAGAGAAATTCAGCACCACGTAATTCCACTGCACTACGCAACATGGTAAAGAATCCGAAGAATACGGGGATTTGAATCAACATCGGCAAACAACCGCCAACCTGCGATAATGGATTCACCCCGTACTTCTGATAGGTCTCCATCATCTTCGTATTCATCTTCTGATAATCACCCTTATACTTTTCCCGAATCTTGGTGATCTCAGGCATCATCTTTTGGTTCACCGCAGCCATCTTTTTCATGGCTCTCGTGCTTTTTGCGGTGATCGGCCAAAAGATTAATTTTATAGTGAGAGTAATACAGATGATGGCTAGTGCCCAGCTACTGATCTTGATGGAAGCCAAGAACCCAAGGCTGGGTTCCATCCACTTCATTAACCTTAGGAGTCCTTCAGCCACCCAGCCGAACCATTTTCCAAAATCCATAATCCGGTGAAATTGATTCCCCCCATTAGCCACTCCGATTTGCTTCAACCGATCATACTCTTTGGGACCGGCATAAAAGGTATAGTTCAACTGTTTGATGCCACCAGCGGGAAGTGATGGAATAGTTACCCTCAACGCGGCTTCCCAAGCTTTCTGGTTATTCTTTACTTTAACCTTCGCATTTTTCATTTCCTCCTCACTCATCGACTCTAGGCGAAATTGATTTACATGGACTGACTTGCCCGGCTCTTCAGGAATTACTGCTTGGATAAAGAAACGGCTATAAGCCCCCAGCCAATGTACATTCCCTTGTCCTGCAGAATAATTGTTCCTTGGGGTTCCCCCCGGGATACAACTACACCCCATGGGTTTATTATCAAACCATCCAGAAGCATCTGTTTCGGAATTCCCCAGCATGCCGGCTGGTCCAACCTTGATTTCTTCATCTCCATTAAACCACATGGTGCCAAAATTCATCCCCATCATTCTGGAAGATGAAGCGGGCTCATACCCGGCTCCTCCAACCAGATAAAAGTCTGCTTCATTTGTTGATTCGGAGGATTGATTTTCCACAACCACTGTAGCGACAAGCTGGTAGTCCTTGGCTAAGGAAAAAATCTTTTTAACGTTCCAGCTGCCGAACATCGCAGAAGCAACTACGTTAGCCCCTTCCTTAGATAACGTATAACTGGAAGCTATTGAGTAAGGGCGGACTGCATCCGGTCCTGAATCGATTTTAGCCATTATACGGGGCTCAAAGGCCATTAGCGGCGATCTCCCCCGATTCAAAATCATTTCCACCGGTTTGCCTTCACGAACCTCCTGATCGACCTCTTTTGGATATTTTTTAAGCTCCACTTTCTTTACCCCGCCCCCGCGGTTGGTGAAGGTGAACTTCACAAAATCATTTTCCAATACCGCTGTC
>CAZHJW010000081.1:1443-9809 GCA_964533265.1 uncultured Pedosphaera sp. | reverse complement strand
TGCTCCTTCATTTCAGTAATACGGTCACACACCTCATCGAGCATCGGCCCTTCCTTCAACCCGCGCCATGCAGCTACTAATCCCACTGCGGTAACGCCATTGCGATTGGCTTCATCGCCCGCCTCGGCCACCGGCTCAGGATCCACAAATCCATAACGAGGCGACTCGGTTTGGTACGCCGCTGATTGCGAGCAAAACGAACAATTCTCCGAGCAGGCACCGGCCTTGGCATTCACAATGGAACAGAGATGGATCTTGTTACCCTTATAATGCTCACGAATGCGGTTACCCCAAGAAAGCAGGGTGTGGATATCCGCGCTGTTCTCTAACCCAAAGAGCCACATTGCCTCATCCCGGGTAATAGCCTCCCCTCCCATCACCTTATGCCCGAAACTGGCAATCTGGTCCGCAGCAACTATGGATTTTGCGTCAACCTCTTCCACGCTCATGGTTGACGACAGTAAAAAGAGCCGGCTAAACAGGCAAGCTCCAGTTGTTCAAACAATCTCAAGACTTGGAGCAACGGAACTCGGTAGTGGGTTTACTTTAAACTCACCCTTCTCCAAATATACACACCATTGGTCAATGAGCCCGATGGTTTTGGTCAATTCCAACCCGTGATGATTATCCGGATACTTTTTCAGATACGCCCTGGCTTTTGACAGGAGGATATGAGCGGGGCGCAACCGCGGCCCAGCTGCTGGCCACTTTGGATTTTCGTGCATAGTCAAATGCACAAATCCTCCTGCCATTTGGATCAGCGCCTTATAAAAATCTGCATCCGGTAGACCTCTTGATTCCAGCCACAAATCTTCCAGAACATCATGTGCCTCATAATAATCGCCCGCATTGAAGCACTCAAAAAACCCAAGATATCTCGCATCCCACCCTTTACCCTCCAAATGAGCAACACGCGTATTTATCCGGGCGGTTTTATGGCTCACAGCAAAGATTGTAGTGTGAATATCCGGCTTTTGACATCCCAATGTCACTTGCTCACAAATCCCCATGGCAAAAACTGGATTGGGCCGCGGATTAGGCGCGCTATTGGGCGGGAAAAAGCCCGCAGATTCACCTACTACACCGAGTCCGTCCTCTCCAGAAACGACGCAACCGCCTTCAGCAGAATCTCGATCAGCATTGGAAGTTGAGATCGGCAAAATTCGTCCCTGCCCTTCCCAACCCCGCAAGGACTTCGATAGGCAACCTTTGGAAGAACTGGCCGAATCAATCAAAATCAACGGCATTATTCAGCCATTGGTCGCACGTCAGACTGATGACGGACAACTTGAACTCATTGCAGGTGAACGCCGATGGCGTGCAGCCCAAATTGCAGGGCTCGACACCGTTCCAGTCATCATACGATTAGCGAATGACGCTCAAGTATTAGAATTAGCTTTGGTGGAAAACCTGCAGCGCGAAGACCTCAACCCCATTGAAGAAGCTCAAGGCTATGCACTGCTTATTGATGCCTTCAACCTTACCCAAGAGGAGACAGCTCAACGGGTCGGCAAAAGCCGTACAGCAATAACGAATTCTCTAAGGCTGCTTAACTTACCTGTACAAACATTGGATCATTTGAGAGCGGGCCGGTTAACCGTGGGCCATGCCAAGGTGATTTTGGGAATCGAGGATGCCAACCACCAGAATCTGACTGCCGAAAGGGCAATAAAAGATTCGTTGAGTGTAAGGCAAACTGAAGAGCTGATTGTCGATCTACTGAAGGGCTCATCGACCTCTGGGAAAAGGAAATCCAGAGTTAATCCTAATCGAGAAGTCCACGTGACTTCGCTGGAAAACCGTCTTAAAGAAAAACTAGGTACTAAGGTCAGCCTCACCTACCGGGAAGGCAAAGGATCTCTAACCATTAAATATTTTTCGGATGAGGATTTGGAGCGCATCCTGAAGATTTTGGATATTGAAGCGTAAACATGGTGCTTCCTATAAAATATTACGGCAACCCGGTATTACGTCAAAAGGGGGAGCCCGTTGGCGATATTACACCGGAATTCACCCAATTAATTGAGGATATGTTCGATACCATGAAGGAGTATCGGGGCATTGGGTTGGCTGCACAACAAATCGGCAAAACCATTCAATTGACTGTGATTGATATTCGAGCAGCGGAAGACCGTCCCTCAACACTAGAACTCAATGGCAAAGAAGCCGATCCTCATTCAATAATGCCACTGGTCCTCCTGAACCCACAAATAGAGCATTTGAGCCCAGAAGAAACCGGAACCGAAGGCTGCCTGAGTTTCCCCAAAATCTACGGTGATATCTCACGCCCGGAACGTATCCGCCTCAAAGCCCTCAACGAAAAGGGCGCGCCAACTGATTTTATATGTGGAGGTCTACTCTCACGTTGTATACAACACGAAACAGATCATTTGCACGGAATCCTATTCACCGACCGCATGGACCGCGAAAGCAAGGCAGACATAAAAGAAGATTTGAACGAACTACTTAAGCAGACCAAAGCCGACATGATTGAGCCCGAAGCCTAATATACTCGGCGCATACTGGATGGCAGAATCCCTAATTCACCACGGTACTTCGCAACGGTACGGCGCGCAATTTTCACCTTTTTCTCACCCATTAATTTGACGATTGCCTCATCAGAAAGAGGCTTAGCTTTATCCTCATTTTCCACCAACTCTGAAAGCATCTGCTTCACGCTGGTATTACTCATCCCCTCGCCTCCGTCCGAGCTCTGGATAGCTCCGGTGAAAAAGTAACGCATCTCGAAGAGGCCTTGCGGCGTTTTCATATATTTGGAGGAAACGGCACGACTAACAGTCGTCTCATGAACCTCCACCTTTTCCGCCACCTCTGACATAGTCATGGGCTTAAGATGACTCACCCCTTTATCAAAAAACTCTGCCTGACGAGCCACAATTTCACGGGCAATCTTCAGTATAGTATCCTGTCGCTGATGGATGCTCTTAATTAAAAAATTGCCATCCCTGATTTTACCTCGAATGTATTCTCGAACATCCTTCGAATCACGAGCCTGAGACAAAAGATCCTTATAGGCGTTACTGATACGAATCTGGGGCACTTCTTCGCGATTAGAACTTACCTCCCAATTTCCATCCTTCCAATCCACGTACACTTCAGGAACAACATACTGCTCGGCAGTCTCTTCAAAAGCACTGCCCGGTCGTGGATCCAACTGACCTATATTTTCGGCAATATCCTGGACTTCATCAATCCCCACTCCAATGGCTTTGGCAATTTCGGGAAAACGACGACGACCCAGAGCCTCCATGTGCTTCTCCACCAGTGTATACTCTATTGAGTCCATCTTTCCCAATCGTTCCAGTTGAAGCAATAGGCACTCACGCAAATCCTCAGCACCCACTCCCGCTGGCTCAAACGAACGAATCACTGAAAGCACTTCATCAACCGTGTCCATATCCGTACCTGCCGCCTCGACCAGCTCCCCACGGGAGGTTTGGAGAAAGCCGTTCTGATCAATGTTACCAATAATCACCTCAGCTACTCCCATCTCCTGCTCATCCAAATCACTCAAATGTGCCTGCTCAAGTAAATGATCGGACAAAGTGCCATTGGCCGTCAGTGACTCAAACAGATAATCACGCTTCTCTGTATCTTCCTTGCTGGAAATAGCCATCGGAGCGGGTTGAGCCGCATTAAAATGGTCGCGCCATTCCTCGCTCAGTTCGGCCAACTTTTCCATTTGCGCCTGAAAATCATCGAATGGCTCGGAACTTGATTCATCAGTAGGGTCAACCTTTGTGTCACTAGGAGGCTCGGCCGACTCATTTTGATCGGGCGCACCAATCAGCTCCTCTGAGCCCTCGCTGTCGGGTGAAGGTTGGTCTTCAAGGGGGACCTCTTCGAGAACGGGGTTCTCCTGAAGCTCCTTGTTAACCATACCCTGTAAATCCAATACAGGCGCTTGCAAGAAAGCGAGCGACTGCTGCATTTGTGGAGACATCACCTGGACTTGTGCCAGTTTCTGTCCGAGATGCATTCTGGGTTCGAAAGCCATGATTGGGCGGCTAACCTTTACCTAGCGTTTTATATATCCAAAATCAAGCTCAATGGCATGCAATCTGCTTTCAATAATTTTTCAGGGACCACTTATTCCCGGATTCTCGCCCTCTCGTAATGTGAATGAAATGCGTTTGTGTCCCGTTAATTTATTCATTTAGTCTTCTGATATGGAGGCGGTGCGATTTACTGTTTTTGCTAGTGGCTCTGCGGGTAATGTCGCCTATCTGGAAACGCCCGGGGCACGGTTGCTAATAGATTGTGGCATCAGTGCCAAACGCATTCGCGAAAGTCTCTTATCCCTCGACCGAATCCCTGAACGCCTCGATGGGATTCTCATTACCCATGAACATTCCGATCATATCAGAGGACTCCGGGTTTTTGCTTCCAAACTCGGCATTCCAGTCTACTGCAACCGCCATACTGCTGCGGAAATACACCGGATTCATGACACAAAATTTAATTTCCGAATTATTGAAACTGGACGCGATTTTCAGGTTGGCGATCTAACAGTAGACACTTTTCCCATCCCTCATGACGCTATTGATCCAATTGGCTTCGTACTACACACCCCCGCAGCTCAAATCGGATTCCTGACCGATATGGGACACGGGACTCGTTTGGTGGCCGACCGGGTCAAGGATGCCGAAGTTTTACTTCTGGAAACCAATCATGACGTTGAAATGCTCAATAACGATCCACAGCGTAGCTGGGCAATAAAACAGCGGATTATGAGCCGTCACGGTCACCTTTCCAATGAAGGAGCCGCTGAATTTCTGGAGCAACTAGCCCATAACCGTTTAGAACATATTTTCTGCGCCCATCTGAGCCGTGACTGCAATACGCCCGAACTTGCCAAGACTGAAATCACTCAAAAACTCGTTCAAATTGGTTTACCGGAGGTAAACGTCCACCTCACCTCTCAATCCACCCCCACTCCAACACTTGAGATTTTTGGTAATAAAGCAGCAATTTTGCCCGAAAAAACCGTTGCCACCCCTTCAATTGCCCTTTAGGGTGATTTTCAACCAGCCAAACCGTGCCTGTTTCTGGGCGCAAAAACCGTAACAGAACTGTATCCTCCACACTATGTCTGAACGAATTGGAATCGTCGGAGTTGGTCGCATGGGTGCCAACATGGCCCGTAGGTTGAATGAACAAAACTTCACCATAACAGCCATACACGACGTTAATGAAGAAGCTGCCAAAGCCTTGGCCGAAGAACTAAACTCCACCCATTACACAAAACTCTCGCACGTCACTAAGAACTCTGACGTGATCATAACCGTTGTTACCGACGACAAGGCGATGAAAGGCATCTTCAATGGCACCGGCTCATTGTTGGCTCGTGCCCATCGTCGTCTTTTCATCAACTGTGCTACCGTCAGCCCTGCCACACATGAACGAGTGGAACAATGGGCAAGCAAACACGATGCTCAAACCTTGGAGGCCTGCATGGCCAGCTCTATCACGCAAGCTCGGGAAGGCACGCTTTACCTTATGTGCGGCGGTAAGCAGGCTGCTTTTGATCGAGCCAAACCTATCCTTGACGCACTATCTACGACGAACCGTTACATTGGTGACACCGGAAGTGCTGCCAAGTTGAAGGCACTGGTCAATATGGTCATGAATATCAACACCGCCGGCTTAGCCGAAGGGCTTGGTCTAGCCGATTCGCTCGGTCTGGATCTGGCCACCGTACGCGAAGTCTTCAGTCAAACCGGCGCAAACAGTCGTGTCCTCGAAACCGATGGCGAGGATATGGTCATTAAAGATCACGAATGTTATTTCAGTGCCGGCCACGCGGCCAAAGACAGCGGTATCGCTCTCAAGCTAGGGGATGCCGCTGGGCTGAAACTACCGCTCGCCAAAGCAACTTGGAAGCAATACGAAAAAATGAAGAAACTGGGCTTAGGTGAACTCGATAAATCAGGCGTAGCCGAACTCACCTTTAAAGGACGCACTCTGCACTCCTAAAAAGCACTAGAAATTTTCACGCGGAAGCAGGACGTTCATACTGCTTCCGCTTTTTTTATGTCGCTGGCACCCACCTTTGTGCGGCCAAAGACAAGGCAAAGAGCCCTAGAAATATTCCCGCCAACTCCGGAGAAACGTTTGGTACAGCCAATAAATCCACCAAGGCAATTCCACCCAATAGTCCTCCGACTGTTTTACCGATATTCCGTTTCTCCTCCCAGAATGTGGATCGCAAACACCGGACCACCCAAAGCCCCAAAATCGCACTTACCAGCAAGGCATCTTTCCTGTTCTCTCCACTTGGATTCACAAACAAGGCCAAAAGAACCGGTGCACCCAGTAAAATACACGGCCAAAACCTCACCAAACCCGGCTCACTCTCCGCCTTGGCCATACAACTTAATCCAATGATATAGAGGCTAAGTACCGAAGCAGTCCAGGTCGCCAAACCGCTATTTTGGTGTGCAAAAAAGGATCCTTCCGGGCTAACGGTTACATAGGCAAAGGAGGCTGCCACCAGAATGAGAAAGAACCTGCATAAAGCAATCAAGAGTGGAGACCAAGTGGTTTTTTTATGAAGAAAATTGTAGATGAGAATACAGTTAAAGAGGGCCAAGGTCAGTAATGCAGTTGCTCCTCCCTGTGCCGATATGGCCCCAGTGCCCAGTGCGAGCAAGCCAATCCCAATCTTCCATACGGTCCCTTCACTAATGGCTCCAGAAGGGATTGGGCGCTCTTTCCGGTACTTACGATCAAAAGCCACATCGCACGCATCGTTGAGATACATTCCTCCGAGATACATCGCCGAGCCACCGGCACACAACCAAAGAAGCATGCTCCAATCAATAGTACCGATTCCTGCATAACCCACCCCGATTAACCAACCACAAAGGCAGTTACTCCAGATCGTGGGCAGATTACTCACTCGACCCAAGACCAATAATGCCCGGATCAGAGTCATGCCAAATCTCGTGCCTGAAGCTGCTTCAAGGTCCATTCATATTCGCCCACAAGCTGATCTGTGACCTCACGATTTTTCAATTCTGCGGGCAGCACTTCCCATGTGTAAGTTTCCATCTCCAAATGAGAGCACAACCCCGGATCTTCGCTCAACAAATCCAACACTCCACCAATATGATCCCGCGTGGTGCTAAACCAGCTTCCATCAGGGCTGTGTAGCGGAATGTGAAAATGAATCCGCCACTCATCCGCATTTTTTCCTGCGGCCATGGCCACATCTAGATCACGATAACGGTTTAGCCCACCGCTATTTGTTTTCTCCACAACTTGGTGAAGATAGACGTCCTCCTCAAAAGGTTTCAGCTTAGCCTTCGTATCTGCATCAGGCTTCACAATCAATGCCGAGCTCAGGTGCAACTTACTGATGCCCAAACCGGCCTCAGACAATGCCCCCAGAGCATCCTTCGGCTCCTCGTACTCCACTGCTAAGTGACAAGTGTCGTAATTCACGCCCAAGTGGTCAATCAGTTTGGAGTCGCTTGAATGTTCGGCTTTCAAGCTCTCAAAGAAATGTATTGTCTCGGCACTCGTTTCAAAATAACCCAATGGCTCCGGCTCCAAGCCCAAATGTAGAGTTTTACCTGTGCGATCGCTTAAGGCGGCAATGTGCTCAACACATTTCCATATATTATCTCGAATTTGCTGCTCCTGACTTTCCTCAGTGATGAATTCCTTAAATGACCCAGGCAAGGTACTTACGCTTCCTTCGACTCCTTCCGGGGCCAAAGCCGCAATAAGTTCAAAGAGTCGATTTGTATACTCAAGTCTATCAGGCGAAGTCCAATCGGGTAAATAAACCTGTTCTTTCACGCGGGTGCCATGGAAATTTCCGTAAGGGAAGCCGTTTATGGTAAAGACGTAACAATTCTCATCAACAAGCCATTGCTTAAAATTATCCAACACGGCCGGTTCGCTCAACTCACGTGAAGCCAAATCGCTCAACCGTAAGCCAATCGCATAAGCTTTACCTTCAGAAACTCGATCACGCACAGACAACACGTCCGTCTTGAGCGAGTCAAAAGTCTGAGCCCAGTCTTCTCCTCTGTGAATATTGGTGCAATAGGCCAAATGCAGCCCGTGCTTTAGTTCCATGGCCGAGGATTAAACACGGGTAAGAAGGCAAACGGCAATGAAGAAAAGTGACCCTATTTCGTATTGTGCACAATCACACAATTAGGCATACGTCCTTTAGCTCTTCGAACCATCTTTTTTGTCAACGCAGGGTTATCCCTGATATAAAGTGCATTCAGGAGTGGCAATGACTCAACAACCGAAAAATCGGCCACTCGATTCCGGCGAAGATATAGCTGACGTAAATTGACCAGAGCGGAGAGCGGCCGGATATCAGA
>CAZHJW010000081.1:0-1343 GCA_964533265.1 uncultured Pedosphaera sp. | reverse complement strand
AGGCAAAGTGCCAACGTGATCAGAACGAATTGATACCGCATGGGAATCCCTCAACGACCGTTTAGATCTGCTACAAGATAGCACGTGTGAGGATTATCGCAATACGAGCGAGAGTAAAAACAGGCTAGGAGAAAGGTGAAACAGCTCTAGAGCTTGAACCGCTCACTTTGGCTGAGAAAGGTTTTGGGATTTTCGAAGATAACTTTCTCAATAAGCTTCTCATCATGACCGCGACGACGCATTTCACAAGCCGTGCGCGGCACCGCCAACGGAACACTCGGGCCCCAGTCACAGGCCGCATCCCACCACAGGCGATCTGAACCAAAACGTTCAATCATATCAATTGCCCGGGCTGGTGAACACTTGCTTTCTGGATACAACGTCATCCCACCCCAATGCCCGGCATCGAGCACCATACCAATAGTATGTTCTTCCACATGATCAATCATCACACGTTCAGGGTTAATCCGGCTATCACTCTTGATGACATCCAAAATTAACCGTGTTCCTTTGTGCTTATCCTCAAGGTGCGGCGTGTGCACAAGGATGAGTTGGTCATGACTGGCAGCCAAATCGACATGCTGTTCCAAGACCTTGAGTTCATTGCGGCTATTCTTATTGAGGCCAATCTCGCCAATGCCCAGTACGTTGGGGGACTCCATGAATTCAGGAATCACCGAGAGCACGTCCGCCGCCAAAGCCATGTCTTCGGATTCCTTTGGATTAATACAAAGCCATGTAAAATGTTTGATACCGTAATTGGCGGCACGACGAGGTTCGTACTCAGTCAATTGACGAAAGTAATCCCGAAACCCGTCGGCACTTCCTCGGTCAAACCCTGCCCAAAAAGCGGGCTCACACAAAGCCACGCAGCCGGCTGTTGCCATATCGACATAGTCATCAGTCGTGCGACTGACCATGTGCGCGTGTGGTTCAATAAAACGCATGAGAGCTAAACTCTTACACGCCCTTTCTTGGCCAGGCCCCACAGGCACCCTTACCGGGAGCAGCTTCAATAGGTTCTGGGGTCGGGTCGCTAAAGGCCATCAAAACGTCATTTGCACGATCGTTGCCTCCATCCTCAAGTCGTTTCATTGCATGATGAAAGGCATCGAGACGAAAGTCCGCATCTCCTTCAGCCCGTTCCACACGATCCAGAAAGGCTGCGACATCAATTAACTTATGTCGCGCATCCATGAAATATTGATCTAGTACTTTTTGCCGAGTCATAGCCATAGCGTATCCTTCGCCCGAAGGCGTATTAGCGTTGGACCAAAACGCTATGTGAATAACCTGTGAAAAGCAAGTCAGCAACGCCTTGACCAAAAGGCCTGTTTTCCTAT
>CAZHJW010000080.1:1445-9899 GCA_964533265.1 uncultured Pedosphaera sp. | reverse complement strand
CGCCCAAACTCACCCCAGCACACGACGCTGACATCCTTGTCCATTCCTCGGTTGTGCAAATCCTCAACGAGTGCGGTGAGAGCCTGATCAAGCATCGGCATATCCTCACGACCCCGCTTAAAGTTGCCTCCATGCCAGTCCCAGCGGCTAAAAGCCAGCGTCACACAACGCGCGCCCGCTTCAATCAAACGCCGGGCCATAAGAAAATCATCCAACAACCTATGCGACCCGTCGGCCACTTTCTTGTCTGAGCCACGTCCATAACGATCGCGCAACTTCGAATCTTCCTTTTCGAGATTTAGCGCCTCAGCCAACCGGCTGCTCGTCAACATTGCCAAGGCCTGCTGATTGAAGGCGTCAAGCCCTTCCATCATGTGCTTGTTGTCAATGTCACGACGCAGGGTGTCAAAGCTTTGCAGAAGAGTCTTGCGGCCGCCAAGACGATTGACAGTCAGGCTGCCGAGCTTCATGTCTTCTTTAGCCCCTCCGTCTTTCGCGGGAAGGAAAGGACTGTGTGCAGGTCCAAGAAAGCCCGAGGCCCCCGGGTCACTCCAACGCTTTTCTCCTGTATTGGGCTGCAGTCCCACAAATGGCGGCACTCCAGCCTTGGCGGGCCCATGAAGTTTGGATAACGCTGAGCCCATGCTCGGCCAGCCTCCCGGCGGCTGTTTTGACTTGTGAATACGACCGGTCATGCACTGCCATGCGTCGTGTCCGCCAAAAGCACCGACCATCGACCGAATGACGGTGAACTTGTCCATTATTCCGGCCATGCGAGGAAAGAGCTCGCCGATGCGTATGCCGGGAATATTCGTAGGAATCTCATTAAACTCTCCGCGTATCTCCTTAGGGGCATTGGGCTTTAGATCCCACATGTCCTGATGCGGAGGGCCTCCCGGCAGGAAAATATTAATGATGGCCTTATGATTTCGGTGAACGCCCTGGCTCTCCTCGGCCTGTAGAATTTGCGGAAGCGAAAGGCCTCCCAAAGTCAATCCACCGACCTCAAGAAAACTACGACGAGAAACCCCGTCGCAAAATTTCCCAACTGAGTTCCCGTAAATTTTTAACATGGCGAGCTTCTCTTAAGTTAACTGATTAGTTCCTTCATCGGCTTGGTGCCTTCATCAATCAGATAGCGTGGGCGACCGGATAAATCCGAAACTGTAGCAGTTTGAATATTGATCCCCATTGCTGTGTAAAGGGTAGCAAATACTTCGCCAAACTTCACCGGGCGATCGACTGCTTCACCGGCTTTCTTATCGGTGGCGCCAATCACCTGACCGTGATTCATGCCTCCACAAGCCAAGGCAGCACAGCTGACGCGCGGCCAGTGGTCGCGACCGGCATTCTTGTTGATGGTAGGGGTACGACCAAACTCACCCCAAATCACAACGCTTACGTCGCGGTCCATACCTCGCTGATGCAAATCCTCGACCAGCGCCGTCAACGCCTGATCCAGCATCGGCATGTCTTCGCGGCCACGCTTAAAGTTCCCCCCGTGCCAGTCCCAGCGACTAAAGGCAAGGGTCACACAGCGAGCTCCAGCCTCAACTAGGCGACGAGCCATGAGAAAATCATCGAGCAACTTATGCGAGCCATCAGCCTGCTTCTTGTTATGGCCACGGCCGTAACGGTCCCGCACTTTTACGTCTTCTTTCTCTATATCGAGGGCTTCAGCAAAACTCGCAGAGGTCAGCATCGAAAGAGCCTGTTGATTGAAAGCATCGAGGCCCTCCATGTGTCGCTTGTTGTCTACATCTCGGCGAAGTTGATCAAATTGGGCAAGCAGAGAACGGCGGTTATCAAGGCGACTCAGATTGATGCCGTTGAGCTTCATGTCCTCCTTGACTCCACCCGCCTTGGCCGGGAGGAAAGGGCTGTGGGCGGGGCCAAGAAATCCTGAGGTACCTGGATCTCCCCAAGGCTTATGCCCTGTATCAGGAACCAATCCGACAAAAGGTGGAACACCCTTCGCCGCCTCTCCACGAAGCTTAGACAAAACCGAGCCCATGCTCGGCCAGCCTCCTGCGGGCTGACTTCCAAAATTTGCGCGTCCGGTCTGGCATTGCCATGCATCATGACGCCCATTTGCGCCCACCATTGAACGAATGATGGTGAACTTATCCATCATCTTGGCCATGAGCGGGAATTGATCGCCAATGCGAATGCCAGGCACATTGGTGGAAATTTCGTCAAACTCTCCCCGCACTTCCTTCGGTGCATTGGGCTTAAGATCCCACATGTCTTGATGGGGAGGGCCGCCCGGCAGAAAGACATTAATGATGGCTTTGTGGCTTCGCTTGATGCCCTGCTGCGCCTCAGCTCGGAGGATTTGAGGGAGGGTCATGCCTCCCATTGCTAGACCCCCAACGGTGAGAAATCCTCGGCGCGAAAGGCCGTCACAGAAGCGATATTTTTGTCCAGTAATTGTAAGCATGACCCCAGTTTGTATTCGACGCATCCACCCTATGCGGCATTCACTAAGTCATAACATTTTTGACATAAAATGTCACTGCGATTTAGTGCGTTTTTTAGGCTTTTTTGCTTGCAAGACAAAGATTGATGTCCCGTGAAGAGCAGGGCTTAAGTTGCTGGGGAAGGGTTGTTTTCCAACGCCGTTTCAGGAACTACCTCAAGGCTTAAACGATATATTGCTTGAAGGTCATTAAATCCCTTAATTTCCATGGGAGGCAGTGGCTCTGCGGCACGTCCTTCCCGGGCCGCCTCGCAAGTCGCCTCATCGACCAAAATATCCATGGATCCAGCCACTGTACAGAGGCGGCTGGCCAAGTTAGCGCCGCGGCCAATAACCGTAAAATTAAGCCGATCTTCTGAGCCCATGAAGCCAGCCAGCATTTGGCCCGTCGCCACTCCCACACCTACTTTGATATCCCGCCCAGACATCATATTCAAAACCTTCCGCTCGGAAATCATTGACCGGGCGCAGGCCACGGCCCGTTCTGCAGCGGTCGGATCAGTATCCGTGGCACCGAAAACAGCCATGATCATGTCACCCACAAATTTATCGACGAGTCCGTCGTGCTCATGGACAACGCGTGTCATGGCGGTCATGTGCTCATTAAGCATAATAACCGTTTCTTCCGGAGACATGTCTTGGGTAATCTCCGTGTATTTGCGCATATCGCAAAAGAGCACAGTCATTCCGCGAGTCTTTCCCCCCAAAGCCACCTTCCCTTCAATCAATCGCTCGGCCACTTCCTTATCAGTGACCTTGTTTAAAACATCCCGATACCTATTCTTTAACGATAATTCTTGTGCTGTCTGATTGAAAGCAACTGCTAATTGGCCAAACTCATCATTACTTCGTACTGGAATCCGTACATCGTAATCGCCTTCACGAAGGCGCATAGTGGCTTTGTGAAGGCGGCGGAGAGGCTTGAAAAGGCCCAAGGAAATCAGCCAGCTAAGGACCACAGCCACAAAGCCCATCATTGCGCCGATTCCCAGAATTTGCGCCTTTATTTCACTTTGTACGGCCAGCGACTCGGTCCAATCGTAAAGCCCCACCTTGTAGGCCTTGGGCAAAGCCGGATGCGAACCCATAGGTGCCACAAAGACCTTGTACGGCACCCCATTCAGCTCGAGTAGTTCCTGTTTATCGGCCTGAGCTTTATTCAAAGCCCTCGCATTTTGCTTCAGCCATTGGACAACCTGCGCCTGGTCTGTTTCATCAATGGCCGTCGAAAGAAGGGTGTCATCCACCCAAACTCCAGAGGAAAGATCGCTAACCTCATTCAAGGTTTGCTCTCCGCGCCGGTTTATAGGAAAGCCCAGAATTAAGGTTCCCACCTTCCGTCCTCCACCGGTTTGCTCCACGGGTAAACAAACCGCTTCTAGAAGCCGACGGTTCCCATTGAGACTGCCAATAGACATATACCCTGTAGCAGGCTGATCCAGATCAATCAGCCCCAAATAAAGATCATCCAGTTTATCGCGAAATTCACGCTGGGTTCGGCTCTGGAAATATCCGTTCGCTGTGCCTTCGGGTAGCAGAAATTCTCCCTGTTCGCCCATAAATATCAGATGCGTCGCGGCTAGACGGAATCGGCCTCTTGGCACGTGGATGACGGGAGGCAATGATGAGTCTTCTCCTGGTTTGGAGAAGTTTTCCAACAATGGGCCGGCTAAGACGGAGGCCATATACTGATGAGCCAACTCATAGAGGCCAACCGCATTCCTCTCTTCTAGGGCAATCCGTACCGCGTCGCGCTGCACAAATGCTGTCGCTTGGCCTTGTGCATCACTCAGGCGCGTGGCTTGCTCCCTCGGCAGATACCTCAACTGCTCTTCCACGCGGGCGCGAAAGAGTTGATCGTTGGCCAACTCCACCCGTTCCAACGATACCATCAGTGACACGGCCGTGGTGAGCGCCACCACAGCCAGCATTGCCAGGAGCAACTTGGTCCTGAATCCAAACGAAATCATATGCGACGAGAAATTAATACCAGCTCCTTGATTCACCTATAGAGACGCCCCGAGGCAGCAAAAGGATTCAAATAAATAAAAATCCCTGTTTATAACCAAAAAAAGGCGCCCGGAATTTCCCGGACGCCCGTTTTTCACAAGGGTGGGTGGAAACAAATTAGTGCCATCCACCGCGGCACACCTGTCCGCTCGGAGGATAAATTGCTCCGTCATGCTGAACATTCGCCAAGATAGCCCCCTGCATCTCATTGTCGGAAACCTGAAGAACACGCCCGTCTGCCCAAGCGAGAGTCCCTTGGTTTTCGTCCAAGCCGCTCATGTTATAGCGCGGGTCTTGACCCGCTCCAATCCAAACCTCGTTCTTGTTTGAAGTAAGACCTAGAACACGAACCGTACGGTGTACTGGTCTCCAGTTATGGCTCCAGTTATTCATGTTGTTCTCAACCCGTCCGGTCGGGTTGTCTCCCTCGAAATTACGAGTGAAGAAGGTAATCGAGTTAGCCCCAGCCGAGTCGTCTGCGCTCTTATGCAGCCCATAGCTCAAGCCACGCTGGTGTACATAAGCACTGTTCCACCAGGAACGTCCCCAGCCGGCCATCTTACCATCACGCGAATCCAGGTCATTGGTACGTTTGCACTTGGGATCAGTTGGCGAAAGCAGCGCCTTTGAGGTCATCAAATCCTGCCGCATTTGAGCTTGGGTGAAGATAAAACGGATATCTCCAGACAGATGCACGAGGCATCCCCGATTACGGGCAAGGCGAGGGGCTCCATTCTGGATTTGAGTCGCCTGTCTTTGCCAGCTCCCGCTGCGATTGTGTGCCTTTCCGGCGTCGAGAACCGTCTCGCCAGCCGAGCTGGCCGCATCTTCCGCGGTCAGGTACCAGGGATAAAGCTGCTCGTTATCTCCAGCGAATCCTGAGATCGCCTTCTGGAGTTGGTTGATTTTGCCGTTGCATTTCATGCGATTGGCCTTTTTCTTGGCCTTGGCCAAGGTGGGGAGCAACATTCCAGCAAGGATGCCAATAATGGCGATCACCACCAGCAGTTCTATCAAAGTAAATGCTCTTTTAGTAGTTTTCATGTTTCGGTCTCTCTTGAGTAGTAGGGTTTATGGGGAAACAGCCCCAGCCGTGGGTTCTTCGCATATTCTATGCCATCACCTTTAAGGCTTATTTTTTTAGATTTTTTGTTTTATAGCTCTTTATCGGGTCGGAATTATCGCTTAATTCCTCAACAAATCGATTTTTGGTTAAAAATTCCAATGCTTAGGATCACTTTCGCGTGAATTTCACGCAATATAAAGAATAAATTATTCCTTTTAATTAAGGGTCCTCTTGCGGCAATCTCTCGCCTTTCACCGGCGCAAAGCCGTAACCCTACCGAAAACAAAATATGAAAGAATTCCTGAAACTATTACCGGTCCTAGGCCTAGTATCGTTACTGACTCTGGCCGTTGGCTGCACTGAAACCGTAGATATGGGCGATGACACCCCTCCCCCTGAAGGTGAAGACGGCTATGATGGTGGTGGTGCCGAGACCCAACCTGAGGGCGATGCGGCCAACATCAAATCCCCCGATTTTAAAGGCGCCGACACAGATAAGGAAGGCGGCGACACAGATAAGGAAGCCCCCAAGGAATAAATTTGGCAGTTGATATTATCTGATACTTCCAGATCTTTTTTGCCACACTAGGGCCTTTTCTTAAGGCCCTATTTTTTTGGTCCTCGAAACTTTTCGCCCGTAATCAGGGCAATGCGGTAAGGCGAATATTGCGATACCAGGCCTCACTCGGCGGTCCACCGTGGATTTGAACGGCGATCACGCCTTCCAAGGGAATCTTCGGATCCGCCTCGGTGTAATCAATGGTCTGGGTGCCATTGATAAAAAGCCGGATGCGTTTGCCTTCGCAGTGAATCTCATAGCTATTCCAGTCATTGGGCTTGAGAATCTTCTTGATCACCGCCGGGTCTGCCGCAGAAAGGACTTTGCGGCGCCGCGACTCATCATAGAGGCTCCCCCACCAGCCTTTGCCCATGTCCGCCTGATATCCGATCACCTCATGGTGGTTGGGGATGCGTTTAGTACGGATCTGAATGCCGGCATTGGCTTTGGGACCGCCCAATAATTTCACTTCCAGCGTTAAAATAAAGTTTTTGTACGTCTTTTTGGTGCAAAGGAATTCATTGCGGGTAATCTTCTCCTTCAGCGTGCCTCCCACGATGGCTCCCTGCTCAATCCGGAAGATTTTTAGGTTTCCTTCCCAGCCCTTAAATGTTTTCCCATCAAAGAGAGGGAAGGGCTTCTGCTCTGCGGTCAAAACCGAAAACCCATAAAAAAACAGGCCCATGAGGTTGATTTTCATCAACCAATTTGTAGCATCTGCATGTAGACGAGAGCAAAAATAATGTGTCGTAAAATTTATCCAGTGTTTTTGCTGTTTTCCCTTCTAACCAACTACCTATCCTGTAAGCGAGTTTGTGCTTTGTAAGCTTGCCCAAGCTGATGGAGTAATCTGCTAAATAAGCTATATTGAATTACCCAGAATGAGTGCTAACAGCTCCAACTCGAACAACCATGGAACCTGGTGGCTACATTACACCACACGTTTCCCTGATCTCACCAAGAAACGCGTGCGCAAAAGCTTGAGCACGAAGGATGTTGAAGAGGCTCGGCGACTTCGTGACAAAATTTTGTCTTCCTTCGCGCCTAACTAATCCCGAGCTTCCCTCACAACGGGAGACTTAAACCCTTCTATTTTGTTGCCTTCCAACTCCACTCCACGTGTCTGCTTGCCGACATGGACGCCAACGCGCTGTAGAGCCCCGCGTGTTTCTCGTATCTCATTCGCCTTTAGAATAATGTCGCGGATATTGCCGCGCACATCGACCCCAATTCCCGTTGCATTGCCGCTATCGATTATCCGGTTTTTCTCCACTCGATTGCGATGCGGTCCAAAATCCTTGCCGCGCGTGTCCGGCCGAAAAACGATACCGCCTTTTTTGCTGCGCAGAACTTCATTATTGAGGATGTAATTATCGGTATCCCGATGCCCGATCGAAATGCCAATATCATTCTCGAGATTGATGTTGTTCTCAGCAAGCCCGTGGCGGACACCCCAGCAGAAAAAAATGCCAATTTTATTGCGCTCAAGCTTGTTTCCTCGCATCACGGGCCGCTGCGAGCCGCTGCCCGGATGAAGGCCCAAACCGTTGTGGCTATGTGAGTGGCAATTCTCGACCAGCACATCATGGCAAATCTGCCAACTCATTCCATCACCATTATAATTTCGGGCTTCCACCCCGCGAAACGTGAGCCAACTGCAATCCTGCGCAAAAATACACCCGGCGTAATTTCCATTGAGGTTTTCGTTGTTCGCTCGGTTTCCATCTAGTGTGATATTTTCGATGGCCACATGTTTGACGTTTTCACAGTTTAATATGGGAAAGAGCGTCGCACACGTTGGGTTGCCTTTAAGCCACAGGTTTTTCCTTAGACCGGTATTGAGCTTAAATCGATTCCCGCTGCGAGCAACGAGCGTGCGCTTGATCACTGTATTGCTGCCGTCGTGAGGGTTTTTTGCCCGTAGACAAACCCCATCACCCACTTTAAATCCGTGTGCGTTTTCGAGTGTGATTTCCTGATCATACCAGTCGCTGTCATCGGCCAGCTTCACGTTTATGGATTCTTCCTTCGTTAAAACGCTGTCTTTTCCGCTTCCGAGAATTCGCACGTTATCACGTAGGTGCACGGCACTGCGGAGCCGATACTCGCCAGGCATTACCCGTACCGTTCCTCCGCCCATCCGAGCCATATAATCTACTCCCGCCTGAATGACTTTTTCGCTGGAGCCGACAAGGTCCGCTTTCTTTGGCCCCACCGAAATTGACAACTGCTTGTCCCAGTTCGGCTCTGCCTCCTCATCCCCTGAAGTCGCCTTGGGGTTCGTCAATGGCGGGCGTTTATCCGCCCAAAGAGGCGTTGTCATTATTAGCCCTGTCGAAG
>CAZHJW010000080.1:0-1345 GCA_964533265.1 uncultured Pedosphaera sp. | reverse complement strand
TTAGCCCTGTCGAAGCAAGAAATTGGCGGCGAGAACGAAGAGGCACTTTCATGGAAGAAAGGTAGGCACGCTCCGCCCCCCTGTAAATGGTCAATCGCCGTGGGAACATTATCGACATATAGCCTGTGCAATCTATAGTTTGCCCGTGTACCTCCCAATGATGCGCCGGGTAATTCTGGAGACGGATAAACGTCTGCTATGGAAGTTTGCCTACAACTTCGGTTGGCGCGGCATGCGGAGCGTGCAACGATTCAAGGCTGGCCTCAAACGCGGCGAATATTTCCCGCCCTTTCTTTACATCTCTGTACTCAACTCATGCAACCTGCGTTGCCAAGGCTGTTGGGTGGACGTAGCAGCCAAGCAGGAAAAAATTGACGAAAAACACTTGGGCCGACTCATTCGTGAAGCGAGCGAAGCAGGCAATAGCTTTTTCGGGATCCTCGGCGGGGAACCCTTCATGTACAAGGGCCTACTTGATGTTCTGGCCGAACATCCCGACTGCTATTTTCAAATCTTTACCAACGGCCAGCTCATTACTGATGCCCATGCCAAGCGCATGCGTGAAATGGGGAATGTAACACCCCTGATCTCCATCGAGGGAAGCGAGATCGTCAGTGACCAGAGGCGCGGTAAAAATGATGTCTACAGCAAAAGTATGCAGGGCATTTTGAACTGCGTGGACAACAAGCTGCTGACTGGCGTGGCCACCAGCCTATGCCAATCAAATATTGATGATCTCTTGCAGGAAAGCTGGCTGGATAAACTCGTGGATCTAGGTGTAATGTACGCGTGGTATCATACCTACCGGCCCGTAGGCCCAGAGCCCAACGAGCAACTTTGCCTCACACCGGAACAGCAGTTAAAAATACGTAAATTTGTTGTGGAGATGCGTTCCAAGAAGCCGATCGCCATGATTGATGCCTATTATATGCACGACGGCCAGGCCCTCTGCCCAGCTTCCACAGGGATCAGCCATCACATCAGCCCCTGGGGGTCTATTGAGCCTTGTCCGATCATTCAATTTGCCAAGGAAAATATACGCGACGAACGCCACATACGCGACGTGTTCGTGCAAAGCGATTACCTCTCTGACTTTCGCAAGATGAGTGCGGAGACTACCCGCGGCTGCATCATGCTGGAACGCCCAGACAAGGTGAAAGAGTTCGTTGAAAAACACGATGCCCCCGATGGCACCGCACGTAAGACCGCACTGCCGGAGCTAGAAGCGATGCAAAACCGGCCCAGCCAATGGAACCGCGTGGAGCAGGTGCCTGAAAAAAACTGGGTCTACAAGTTTGCCAAAAAACATTTCTTCAGCGATTTTGGTGCCTACGAAAACCTTAAG
>CAZHJW010000079.1:0-9909 GCA_964533265.1 uncultured Pedosphaera sp. | reverse complement strand
TAAAAAATGGGGTGATCGACCGGGCTCGAACCGGCGACAACCAGAATCACAATCTGGGGCTCTACCAACTGAGCTACGACCACCGTTGGAGAAAAAACTCTAGAGTCTAGCTCTTAACCCGTCAAGTTTATGGAAAGGGGTTTCCTGTCCACAAGTTGGCGTGGACACATGCAAAAACCAAATGGAGGATGGTTTTTCTGTGAACCGTATCAAGCTTCTCCCTGAACAGGTTGCCAACCAGATTGCCGCCGGCGAAGTGGTTGAACGCCCTGCCAGCGTGGTCAAGGAGTTGGTGGAAAACGCGCTGGATGCAGGCGCCTCCCAGATCACTGTGGAAGTGAAAGCCGGTGGCCGTTCCCAAATCCGCGTCATAGATGATGGTCATGGAATGAGCCGTGATGATGCCCTGATGAGCCTGGAACGTCATGCCACCAGCAAGATTACCCGCGCTGAAGATCTCTCTTCCATCAGTACCATGGGTTTTCGTGGAGAAGCCGTGCCCAGTATCGCCAGTGTGAGCCGATTCACCCTCACCTCACGGGAAACTGAATCCGAAACCGCCACGCAAATCATCATTAACGGAGGGAAAATGATTTCTGTACAGGAAGCAGGCGCAGCTGCCGGTACCGAGGTAGAGGTCCGGTCTCTTTTCTACAACCTCCCTGCCCGCCGCAAGTTCATGCGCACTGAGGAAACTGAACGCTCCCACGTTCAGCATGCCCTGAGCTTGATGGCTCTGGGCCATCCCGAGGTAGCCTTCACTTTCCGCCATAATGACCGCGAAGTATGGAGACTCCCTGCAGAAACCGGTGATGGAGCCACCCCTTTGGAACGCCGACTTAATGCCCTCTGGGGTGAAGGCCTTCGGTTTGTCGCCATTGACACTACAGGTGTTTTATCCAAACGCCCCTTTGATGAAGAGGACACCCCGGCCATTCCCATTCGACTCTGGGGTTTTATTGGTGCACCTGGAGTCAGCCGCAGTAACCGCGAGAATCAACATCTATTTGTAAATCAAAGACCAGTCGACAACGTAGGCCTAAGCATGGCCCTGCGCGAGGGCTATCACACCGCGCTCATGAAAGGAAAATACCCAGTGTGCTGTCTCTTCCTGGAAATTGGACCCGGCGAAGTGGATGTGAACATCCATCCGGCCAAGCGCGAGGTGAAGTTTCACCGGGAACGTGAAGTACGCCGGTTTGTAGCTGAGGCAGTAAAAGAAGGCTTGGCAGACTATCATGTGCAACAACCAACAAACCGTGCGACTGAACCAGCGCTTGCCATTCCAGAGAGTTTTGGATTGGATGCCGAGGATGTTTCCAGTGAACCCACCACCGAACAAAAGCCTCTGGACATGGGTTTCAAGGAGCCCCCCGCACCCACTCCCAAAGAAGATGCCGCTCCTCTAATCCCTGAAGAGGTGCTAGAAAAACAGCCGCACAGAAACCAACCTCTACTCTCTGTTCCTCTAAAAATTATCGGGGTAGTTGGAAAGCTCTATGTGATTTTGGAATCTGAAGGCGGATTGGTCCTGATGGATCAACACGCAGCCCATGAACGGGTTTTATACGAGCAACTCCTTGAACAAATGGAGCGCAACCAAACCGCTTCCCAAAAACTACTTCTGGCTGAAACCGTAGAACTCGCCGCACCCGATGCAGCGTTTCTTAACCAACAGATAGAAACACTGAGCCGACTGGGCGTGGGGGTCAGTGCCTTTGGAGATCAAACGTTCATACTCGATGCCTTGCCTCCTTTTGCCAAAGTAAAGGATGCTAAAGGCTTTCTACTCGCCCTGATCGATGAATTGAAAGCAGTAGGTTCAGGGGTGAACTCCATGAGGTTGGGTGAAGATATGGTCACCAAAACCGTCTGCCGGCACGCCATCAAGGCCAATGATGCCATGAGCAAACCAGAACTCGAAGGACTGCTCTCGGACCTTCGCCAGTGTTCGATGCCTTACACCTGCCCGCATGGTCGACCGACTCTCATTGAAATGAGCTATCTGGAGTTGGAGAAGAAATTCGGCCGTACGGTCTAAGATACCCTCTAAAAAGCCTTGCATTGTTATGATTTAGGCGTAATTTCCACCGCTCGCCCGGAACCCGTGAGTGCGGAGCTCCAAAGAGGGCATTAACAGTATGTTAACAGGTTATTAACCATTAAACCCGCCGGTTTTGACGCCGATTAATACTGAAAAACCAGCGGTTTTCAAATAGGGCCACATTTCAGAGGCCTTGTTTTTCACAAAGAATACACAACAGCTATGCTGACCATGGAAGAAGCTTTCGAGAAGAGTATAAAAACTTTTTCTCAGGGCGAAATTGTAAACGGCACCGTCATCGAGATACGGGGCAAAGAAGTGATTGTTGATATTGGCTATAAAAGTGAAGGCCAAGTCGCATTAAACGAATTTGATGAAGACAACCGGCCAGAGGTGGGCTCCCAAATAGAGGTGCTCATTGATGCTATCGAAAACCGAGACGGTCAGGTAGAGCTCTCTCACGAAAGAGCCCAGTTCAAAAAGAACTGGGACAAGATTAATTCCATTTGCGAGGAAGGTGGAGTCATCACCGGCCGAATCAAGGACGCCGTGAAAGGTGGCCTCATCGTGAATATAGGTGTTGAAGCATTTTTGCCCAGCTCACAAGTGGACGTGGTTCAGCCTAAAAATCTCGATGCATTGGTAGGCCAAAAGATGGAGTTCAAGATCGTGAAGCTAAACGCCGAGCGACAGAACATTGTCCTCTCACGCCGCGAACTCATTGAAGAGGAACGTTCAGCAAAACGCTCTGAAATGCTAGGAGACTTAACCCCGGGGGCAATAATCAAAGGCAAGGTGAAAAATATCACCGACTTCGGTGCCTTTATTGATCTAGTAGGGCTTGATGGCTTATTACACATCACCGACATGAGCTGGGGCCGCATCAACCACCCGAGCGAAATGGTCAAAGTCGGCGAAGAGCTCGACGTGGTGGTTCTGGATATCAACAAGGAAAAGGAGCGTGTCTCGCTTGGATTGAAGCAAAAGACTCAAAACCCATGGGAACTCATTGAGAGTAAATATCCCGTGGGAACCAAGATTAAGGGTAAGGTGGTCAACCTCGTTTCCTACGGGGCATTTGTGGAACTAGAACCGGGTGTGGAAGGATTGGTGCACGTCACAGAGCTTTCTTGGACCAAAAAACACACCAAGCCCTCCGAGGTTCTAGAAAAAGATCAGGAAATTGAAGCACAAGTCCTCGGGGTCAACGTCGCAGACCAGAAGATTAGCCTGGGCATCCGTCAGCTGGACGAAAACCCGTGGGACGCAGCCGATTCCAAGTATGCGGTGGGCTGTCATGTCACCGGAAAGGTTCGCAACCTCACCAGCTACGGTGCCTTTGTGGAACTCGAGGAAGGCTTGGATGGAATGATCCACGTAAGTGACCTTTCTTGGACCCGTAAAATCAACCATCCCTCTGAGATCATCAAGAAGGGCGACGAGATCGAAGCGCAGGTACTGGAGGTTGATAAAGAAAACCAACGCATATCAATCGGTATTAAACAACTCTCCGAGGATCCTTGGGATAAGATAGATGAAATCTATCAGGTTGGCCAACTCGTCAAGGGCAAGGTGAGCAAGCTGGCTAGTTTTGGTGCTTTTGTCGGGTTAGATCACGATATGGATGGGCTGGTCCATATCTCCCAAATCAGCGAGGAGCGGGTGGACAAAATCAAGAACGCTCTTGAAGTGGACGAGGAAGTCGAGGCCCGCGTAATCAAGATCGATCGATCTGACCGCCGAATCGGCCTGTCCATAAAGGCAACCAAATACGACGAGGAACAAATCAAGAAGGAACAAGAGCAGCTCGACCAGCTCAAGCCAGGTGAGGATTTGGTGGCCCTCGAACATGCATTTGATAACCTCGATCTAAAGGCCGACGCAGAAGACGAGAAGAGCGAATAACTTTTTTGACCCGTCACAACCACTCACTGGCGGCCTTAAGGCCGCCTTTTTTATTGCACAAACCCATTCATTACTGATGATTGCCCCATGCGTATGATTTTATGCCTGTCCTTTATTGCCTGTGTCCTGAACGCCAGCGAGCTTCGCGTCAACCGAGGGATTCTCCCGAATGGCATGATTGATGACCGTGGTTTACTTAGTGAACTCAACCTGCATGCTAAGCAGCTTCGCGATGCCAAAGACAGCGTGAAAGCGTCTGATCTCCTCAAACAGCTAAATCGCAAACAATGCCAACTTACTTTGCAAATGTCCGGCGACAAAAAACTCAACACTGCTGAAATCGCTGAACGAAGCCGCAAAGGCGTACTCGTGGTCTCCGGTCTATACAAATGCCAAAACTGCCCCAACTGGCATAGTGGTGCCGCCAGCGGATTTATGCTGACTGAAGATGGTGCGTTCTGTACCAGCTACCATGTTGTGGATAATGCAAAGAATGACACGCTTGTAATTATGACAGGTGACGGACGCGTCGCACCGGTCGTGGAGGTGCTTGCAGCTGACAAAAGAACGGATCTAGCCATTCTTAGAGCAAACGGAAAAGGCTTCACCCCACTCCCGGTAACCCTGAGTCCACTGGACGCTCCCATCGGCGGCAAGGTTCGCGTTTTCAGCCATCCAAACCGTCACTTTTATGTTCTCAGTGAAGGAATCATTTCAAGAAAGTATCTCGATAGTACCCGCAAAGAAGGCTCGCGTCGCATGATCTCTATTACTGCGGACTTTGCTAAAGGCTCCAGTGGCGCACCAGTTTTCAACGAATATGGTGCGGTCATCGCCAGCGTGAATAACACACAAAGCACCTACTACGATGTGAAAAAAGACGGCACCAAAGACAACCTGCAGATGGTCTTTAAAAACACCGTCTCTTTGGAACACTTGCGAACGTTGATCAAAGCGAAATAGAGTTTTCCTTGTCGCATCCTCATCCCTCAGCCTTAATGCGTTTCGCATGAGCATTTTGGATGAATTGACTTGGCGCGGGCTAATTAAAGACTGTACCGACTCCGAGGCCCTCACTGAACGTACGGGCAACGGCCCTATCGTGCTCTATTGTGGATTTGATCCAACAGCCGACAGTCTACACGTTGGCAATCTTGTGCCTCTTATTGCATTAAGGAGATTTCAGGATCAGGGCCACATTCCCATCGCACTGGCTGGTGGAGCAACTGGTGCCATTGGTGACCCAAGCGGTAAATCTGCTGAGCGCAATCTACTCACGCGCGAAACGTTACAGGAAAACATTGCCGCAGTGAAGAAACAGCTAGGCAAACTGCTTGATTTCGACACCTCAAGCAACCCTGCCCGTCTGCTCGATAACGCTGATTGGACTGACAACGTCACCCTGCTCGATTTTCTGCGCGATTTTGGAAAACATTTCACCGTCAACAGTATGGTTGCCAAGGAAAGCGTGCGCACGCGGATGGAGGATCGCGATGCTGGCATTAGCTTCACCGAGTTTTCGTACATGCTGCTCCAGGCGTTTGATTTTTATCACCTCAAGAACGCACATAATTGTGAACTTCAAATTGGAGGCAGCGACCAATGGGGCAACATCACTGCTGGAATTGAGCTGTCGCGGCGAAAACTCAACCAGACGGTTTACGGCCTCACACTGCCTCTCATCACCAACGCTGATGGCACTAAATTTGGCAAGACCGAGGACGGCTCAGTGTGGCTCGATAGTGCCCGAACCAGCGTCTACAAGTTTTACCAGTTCTGGATCCGCACCGATGACACTGATGTAATCCGTTACCTGAAGTATTTCACATTTCTGCCCCAAGAGCGCATTACAAAGTTGGAGAAAAACCACGTGGAAAACCCCGGTGCCCGTGAAGCACACACCGCATTGGCAATCGCCATGACTGACCTCATTCACGGGGCGAATGCAACGAAAGAAGCCCAACAGGCTAGCCAGATTCTTTTTGGAGGGGGCTTGAAAGGTACCGGTGAGGACACCTTTAATGAAATCGTCGGTGAAGTTCCCACGGTGGAAATTGAAAAATCAAAACTGGAAGGCGAGGGAATGCCCATCCTGGAATTATTTGTGGCCAGTGGCCTGTGCCAATCCAACGGTCAGGCTAGGAAGGATTTACAGGGCGGTGGTATCAATCTAAACAACGAACGCCAATCTGATCCTCAGGAAAAAATCACTACTGAAGCCCTGCTCTTCGGTAAACATCTCCTCTTGCGTAAGGGCAAACGCAACTACACCGTTTTATCGGTGAAATAGGGTCACTGGCTTCTTACCACCAGCCCAAGAGTTTCCAGTAGGGTAAACCCACACCCAACCAAACCACCAAGTGGAAGAGGGACACAATAAACCCAATCTTAAACCACCGGGCCACCGGTACGTACCCAAATCCCGAGTAGATGACCACGGGGCCCGTTGAATAGTTGGTCAAACATCCACACAAATTCGAAAAATAGGCGAGAAGCGCCACCATTAACATAGGAGGAGCTCCAGCAGCAATTGCCAAGGCTAGAAAAGCCGCAACCATGGCAGTGATATGCCCGGTTAGCATGGAGAAACTGTACATCGAATAGAAGTAGACCAAGGCCAAAGCTAGAGCTGTCGCCAGCGCTCCCATACCAGAGACTTTTCCTTCCATTGTGTTGGCAAACCAAGCGATGAAACCGTGCTCCTTGAGTAGACCCGCCATGCACACCATACCTCCCAGCCAAATCATCGCATCCCACGCTTCCTTGTTACCGGTAATATCTTTCCATTTTTCTGTACCCGTCAATAACAGGACCAAAACACCAACTAACGCCACAACCCCCGTATGCATCCCGTGAACTTTGCCTGAAGCCCATAGAACCAGCAGCAGGGCAAAAACTCCTAACATGATTTTTTCACCGCGCGTCCAAGCCCCCATTTCAGTCAGCTGTTCCTTAGCCTTATTTTGAGCTGCCTTCGCATCCTGCAGCTCCGGCTTGAGTAGCTTGAACAAAAACCACGGAAGCAGAAGCAAGCTCGCCAAACCGGGAACAATGCTGCCCTTGAGCCAAGTCATCCATCCAAACTCAATTCCTTTCCCCAAACCAACCGCCGCTTCGGCAACCAGACCGTTAGCGGCCATACCCGTTAGAAACATCGCTGCAGTAATTAAGTTAATATGAGCTCCATTGAGCATGAGATACTCACCTGCACGCTTGGGTTGATCTTCCGGTGATGAACCCAATGTTCTCGCCAGTGAATTGACAATGGGAGCCATGACTCCCCCGCCGCGTGCGGTATTCGATGGAATCGCTGGTCCTAATATGAATTCAGCAACCGCAGTCGCATACCCCAAGCCCAGAGTGGTCTTCCCAAACTTGACTACACAACCCAAAGCAATCCGCCTACCCAATCCAGTGCGGATCATGGCCCCGGCAATCAAAAATGCTGCCACCACCAACCAGACGGTCGTATTACCATAGCCTGCCATGGCTGCAGTAAATGATTCCTTACCCGTTTCACCCAAAGTATTGGTGGCCACCAAAACAACCAAAGCCAGCAACACTGCAGGCCCCATCGGAACAGGCCGCAGAATGAAGCTCAGAATGGTGGCAAAGAAAACGGCGAAGACATGCCATCCGACCAAGCCCAGACCTTCAGGGGGAGGCATCCACCACAGGATGGTTCCAGCAATCACACAGGCACCCAGTTTCGGGTAATGAATCTCTGGCTCGGATTTTGACTGGTCAGCCATGCTGAACTGAACCTTTAAGGTAAAGATTAGGCCAAGCCAAGCCTTGAGGTTACCTCACTTACCACAAAGCTCGCCAATGGCTTCCTGAATCTCCGGAAACTCGAACTGAAAACCCTCGTCCTCTAACCTGCGTGAAACACAGTAACGGCCATAGAGAACCAGTTCCGGATCGGTCCGCAAGAGATAGTGCGCTCCGAAACGAACCATCCATTCGGCAGCTGGCAAGCCTATGGGCATACCAACATTGCGGCGTAGCGTACGCATAAACTCATCATATGAGACAGGCTTGGGAGCCGTAGCGATATAGGCACCTTTCATCGAATCATCGGCAATTACCCGGGCCATGAGGCAACTCATATCCTGTTCGTGAATCCAGCTGATTCCTTGCCGCCCATGACCCACACGACCGCCAAGCCCCAAACGTGCAAGCATCTTCATCTTAGGGAATGCGCCCCCTGATTTTCCCAGTACAAAGCTGGTGCGCAGGATGACCTGCCTCATTCCATCAGGAACACACTCCGCGTAAGCTTTCTCCCACGCTTTACCCACAATGGGAGCCAAGCCGTAACCAAAGGAGGAGTCTTCATCACACATTACTTCAGGCGGATCGCCGTAGATGTGTGCGGTGGCCATCTGCACCCACACTGGTGGAGGATTCCTGATATCTCGGAGGGCTTCTCCCAGCACCTGCACCGATTCCACACGCGAGCGCAGGATTTCGTCGCAATGATCGGGTGTCTTAATGCAATCCACCGTGCGACCGGCCAAGTTTACCACGGCAGCAGCACCCTCAAGATGTTTAGCCCAATTGCCCACGGTACGCCCATCCCATTTGGCATGAGTCCAGGAACCATCCGTTTTGGAATCGTTACGTGAAATAAGCACTACCTCGCAACCAGCCTCAACAAGATACTGAGCGAGGTTCAACCCGAGAAAGCCCGTACCCCCAGCAACTACTATCTTGCCTGAAGGGCTAGTTATCGTGGGTCTCATCATTGGGGACAGCTGTAATTACCGGAGGCAAATCGCTATCCATTGAGTGGTTGCGACCTTTCTTTCTCATGCGATTGAAATTGAACATGTTGAAGAAATGCATGATTCCCAAGACTAATAGTACCACGCCAAGCTTAGTAGCGATGTACTCGATACCTTCCACCAACGTTGTCGGTTTTTCCATCAAACGTAAAAACAACAGAATGAATCCGATATTAATGAGGTAAAAGCCAACCACCAGCAAGTGGTTGACCGAGTCTGCCATCTTCTCATTATCTTTGAAGGCATCCAGGAGAAAGATGCGTCCGTTTTTGTGCAGCGTGCGAGCCACCCAAACGGTCATGGCGATACTGATGATCGTGTAGAGGATGTAGATGTAAACGGCTGTTGTCATGATGTCCTTTCGTTGGTTGTATTAATAAATTGTGCAATAACCGTAAGCAACGGTAGCCATCCGATGATGCCGAGGCCCCGTTTCGGCGGGGACTGTGAGTGCAGAGAACACGCCCCGGAGAGACACACCCGGCGCTCGGCCACCCAACGATATGCGTGGTCGAACAACCACTTCACTCCCGGCACCAGCGCCACAAGCCACAGTGGCCAAGCCCACCATATTTTGCCCCACACATGAATCAGTGCCGTCGCCCCGCCCAACACGCGGCCGGCAGGAGTAATCACACACATCTCTTTGAGCAATTCCTTTTCCGACAAACCCAACCGTGTTTTCGCCCATTCCGACTGTAACGGCATGATTTTAAACCCGCGACGCTCTAGCACCCCACGCCAGCTCTCCACTGTTGACCTGCAAAAAGGGCAATCTCCATCGAAAAGTAGGGTATGGACATTAATTTCGGACATCGTAAATAAAACTAAAGTTCTTCGATGACTCATGGTAGATGGGTTTGGGCGTAGTCATAGAGTCAAATGGGCAATAGTTTGAGTAACTTGTCACTCATCTTGGACAATTTCCGTAAGGCGCTGGTAGGTAGCGCATTAAGTTTATCGTAGCAGGCTGTGGTGCTGTCAAAAAACTCCTTCATGTCTGACAGGCACTTTTCGGTGTGCAAATCGTTGTTCTGGGCATTTTTCTGTTCCTCAAGGCATTCGGCGAGCATGACAACGGTTGGATCCATTTCACGACGTTTACGTTCGTTCCCGATAATCCGAAACATTTCCCAAGGATCCTCCAAAGTGTTGAAGTGATCCTTACGGTCG
>CAZHJW010000078.1:7585-9926 GCA_964533265.1 uncultured Pedosphaera sp. | reverse complement strand
TGGTCCGGTGTGGATACTGCCTATTTCAACAACGTGGTTACCGAGCTGCATGCGGCGGATAACGCCCAAGTGGAGCACGTGAAGCTGCAGGATGAAAGCACCACCGCCTTTCACATAGCCGGATTGCACGCGAAACTGGGCCGCGATAGCCGCGTGGCGCACCATTCGCTCGCACTGGGCGGATGCATTGCCCGTAATAACCTGCGCATGCATCTCAACGGCACAGGTATTGCCGCAGTACTTAATGGGTTATATTTGCCGCGAGGCGGGCAGCTCATCGATCATCACATGGTTGTGAATCATTGTCAGCCGCACTGCGATAGCCACGAATATTTTAACGGCATTCTTGATGAGGATGCACGCGCGGTGTTTCACGGCCGGATTCACGTTCATAAAGGAGCGGACAAGACGGATGCCAAGCAGACTAATAAAAACCTATTGCTCTCCGATAACGCCACGGTTGATACCAAGCCGCAACTGGAGATTTATGCCGACGATGTGCGGTGTACGCACGGGGCAACGATCGGGCAGATGAATCCCGAACAAATATTTTATCTGCGCGCGCGCGGGATTAATGAGGAAGCTGCAAAGCGTATGATTATGCACGCCTTCGCCGCTGAGATTGTACAGCGCATTGAGTGTGAGCCGGTTCGTGGAGAACTGGATCGATTGGTGTGGGATCGGCTGGAAGGGATGGAAAATGTATGAGTACAGCGGTCAACAGTATTGAGGGGTTGGTCGAAAGCTTTGAGTTACTGGGTGATTGGGAATCACGCTTTTCCTATCTTATCGATCTGGGGAAACAACTTCCGCCGCTAGCTGCGACCGATCAGTGTGAGGCTAATCGTGTGCAGGGATGTCAGGCGCAAGTCTGGCTGAAGTTTGTACCTGAGACTGATGGCCTGATTACTATTGTGGCCGATAGCGACGCGTATATCGTGAAAGGCTTGATCACGGTTTTGATGGCAATTTATTCCGGAAAAACTGCAGAAGAGATTCTCGCTATCGATGGGCAGGCAGAGCTCGATAAGTTACATCTCGCTTCACATCTAAGCCCTACACGCAAGAATGGCCTTTATGCAATGGTGCAGCGCATACGGGAGCTGGCTGCCGTGGAGAGGGTAGAAGAATGATGGGGAGCGAGCAGGTGCTGGTCGAGCGTGATGTGGAGGCATCGGTCGTGCCTTCGGGTACGCGTGTGACGCTCGAGAAGGGTGAAACGGCCACCATTACACAGTCGCTAGGAGGCACGTTCACCGTGGTCGTGAACGGTAACATGTTTCGTATTGACGGGAAGGATGCTGATGCCATTGGGCAGGAGCAGCAGCTTACTCCTACCGAAAAGGTCGACAAAGCTGAGAGTGCTGAGGATCTCGAGAAGCAGGTGTGGGACCAAATGAAAACCTGCTATGACCCTGAGATTCCCGTTAACATCGTTGATCTTGGGTTGATTTATGATTGTCACCTTGAGGAGTTTGAGGCCGGCAGTCACAAGGCGAGTGTGAAAATGACCCTAACTGCCCCTGGCTGTGGCATGGGGCCATCGATTCAAGCTGACGTCGAAAATAAAATTCTTTGCGTGGAGACCGTCAACGAGGTCGATGTGGAACTCGTATGGGAGCCTCAGTGGAGCCGCGATATGATGACCGAGGCCGCCCGGCTCGAACTGGGTATGATGTGATGAGCACGCCCGTGGCCATTGCGAGTGTGAATGATATTACTGATGGTAAAGGGAAGGCCTTCGAGGTTGGCGATAAACGCATTGCAGTTTTTAATGTGCAAGGTCATTTCCACGCTATCGATGACGTTTGCCCACACGCAGGAGCGTCATTGGCCGAGGGATATCTTGAGGACGGAAACGTTGGTTGCCCGTGGCATTATGCTGAATTCGAGCTCACAACCGGTAAACATCGGCATGCTCCCGCCACTTGTGGGGTGGCTGTATATCCGGTTACAATTGAAGGCGGTCAAATTAAAGTAGTTGTAGTATGAGTGTGATTGACGCCTCCATTCGTGAAGATTTTCCGGCTCTGGCGCAGGAAATTAACGGCCACCCACTGGTCTACTTTGATAATGCTGCTACTACGCATAAACCGCGTGCGATGCTGGAGTCGGTCCAAAAACATTATAAGCATGACAACGCAAATGTGCACCGTGGTGTCCATGAATTGAGTAATCGTGCGACTACCGCCTACGAAGGTGCGCGCGATCGCGTGGCACAGTTTCTCAATGCTTCCACGCGCGAGGAAATCATCTTCACGCGTGGCACCACTGAGAGCATTAATCTCGTGGCTTCTACCTGGGGTGTGGCCAATCTCGCAGCAGGGGACGTCATCCTGCT
>CAZHJW010000078.1:0-7485 GCA_964533265.1 uncultured Pedosphaera sp. | reverse complement strand
ATGTTCAGGCCCTTGGCTGCGATTTTCTTGCCCTATCCGGCCACAAGTTATGCGGCCCGACCGGTATCGGCGCGTTATTCGCTCGACGCGAATTGCAAGAGGCCATGCCGCCGTATCAAGGTGGTGGGGAAATGATTTCGAAGGTCGGTTTTTTTGAAACTGAGTACAACGTGCCGCCGCATAAGTTCGAGGCCGGCACACCAAATATCGCTGGTGCTGTGGGGTTGCACGCGGCTATGGATTATCTTGATGAGGTTGGGCTTGAGACTATTTGTAAGCATGACTTTGAGATGGCGTGTTATACGAAAGAACGATTGGCAGAATTTGATGGGATCCGGATTTTTGGACCGGAACAGGAACGGGGAGGTTTGGTTAGTTTTGTATTTTCTGACGTACATGCTCTGGACCTAGCCACGATGGCCGATCAACAGGGCGTTGCGATTCGAATCGGCCACCATTGCACGCAGCCTCTGCATGAAAAAATTGGCGTACCTGCAACTGCGCGCGCTAGCTTTTATTTTTATAATACGCTTAACGAGGTGGATCGTTTCATTGAGGTGATGCAAAAAGTTATTCAACAGCTAAAATAAAAACATGAGTACAATCGAAATTATCTCTGCCTCGGCGATGGAAAAGGTGTTGACGGAATATCCTGGAGCACGACGAGCCTTGTTTCGCAAATATCACATTGGGGGTTGTTCGAGTTGCGGCTTTCAAATGGACGAAACACTTGGCGAGGTATGCGAACGAAACAATAATCTTAACGTGTCTGAGGTGTTGGCTGAGATTCAGGCAAGTCATGAGGCAGACCAAAAGATTCTTGTGAAACCGAAGGTTCTGAAGGCTGAATTGGAGGAGAATCCTGAGTTGAAGTTGCTTGATGTACGGTCACAAGAAGAATTCGAAGCTGCTCGTATTAAAGGGGCTACGCGAATGACACGCGATTTAATGCAGGAAATTATGGGTAGATGGGATCCTGAAGTGGCTTTTGTGATTATTGATCATCATGGCCAACAGGGCTTGGATGCAGCTGCTTACTTTCTCGGTCATGGTCTCAAGAATGTACGTTGTTTGGAAGGAGGTATTGACGCTTGGAGTTTGGAGGTGGATGATTCAGTGGCTCGATACGAGTTTTCATAAATTGTTATGGACGAATCTCTGGAAAAAAAGATCAAGGAAGCCATCGCCAATCCCAAAAATATGGGGGAATTGGCCGACGCGGACAGCATGGGCACAGTTGGCAACTCTGATTGCGGAGAGATGCTACGTCTTTGGGTAAAGTTTAAGGAAGATCACGGCCGTAAAATAATTGATCAAGCAAGCTTTCAATCCTTTGGGTGTGAAACGGCAATCGCTGTAGCCAGCATGGCTACCGAACTCATTCGTGGGAAAACCGCCAAGGAGGCATTGGCCATGCGGCACGATGAACTTACCGGCGATCTCGGAGCCCTGCCGCCAATGAAGATTCATTGCGCCCAACTTGTTGAAGGGGCTCTCAAGGCTGCGTTAGATGCCGACAATAAAAAAACAACCGTGGCATCAGGGGCCACGGTTGTTGAAAATATTCCTTCGCTAATGGATAGCCTTCAGGGGAACCAGCAGATTGCACAAGGCAAGCTGCGGATTCTCAAGGAGGACAAATAGGGGTTGATTACCATTCGTCACGACCGCCGCCACGACCTCGATCACGACCGCCGCCACGACCACCACCACCACGGCCGCCGCCGCCGCCGCGGTATCCACCGCCACCGCCACCGCCACCGCCACGGTATCCACCGCCGCCGCCGCCACGATCTTCACGAGGGCGTGCTTCATTCACGGTTAGCTTGCGCCCCATGAATTCGAAGTCGTGGTATTTCTCAATGGCTGCTTGGGCTTCTTCATCAGAAGCCATTGTAACAAAGCCGAAGCCTCGTGATTTTCCGGTTTCCCGGTCCTGAAGAATGACTCCATCAGTCACCGTTCCGCATTCTCCAAACAGCTCTTTTATATCATCATCATTGGCGTCCCAGCTTAGGCCGCCTACAAACACTTTTGTTCCCATAACTAACTTTTTTCTTATTGAATAATGGCAGCCCTTCTCGGGTTCTTGCCGTGTGAGGAGGTGACCATGAACCTCAGTTTGAGGAATAGCAAGCGGGAAAGTGTTACCCTGTCGTGATTTTTTTGTACGCTTCGCCCTCGTTAATCGTGGGGGTTTCAGGCCGGCCTTTATATCGGTATATCAGCTCGAGATTGTGGATTCCGAGTAAATGAAGGATGGTGGCATGCAGATCGTGTACGTGTAGCCGATCTTTTATAGCCCAGAGACCGAGTTCATCAGTTGCCCCAACCACTTGACCGCCCTTCACGCCGCCGCCGGCCATCCACATGGTGAAGCCAGTGGGATTATGGTCACGACCGTCACCTTTTTCACTCATAGGCGTACGCCCAAATTCACCGCCCCAAATCACTAGCGTGTCATCGAGGAGTCCCCGGGACTTGAGGTCTTTCAGCAAACCCGCGGTCGGGAGGTCACTCTGGCGGCATTGTCGACCGTGGTTGGTTTCCATCTTGGAATGCGAATCCCACTTGCTTCCCGTACCGTGATAAATCTGCACAAATCGCGTTCCTCGTTCGATCAGCCGTCGTGCCAGTAAGCAGCATCGTCCGAAGGGCTCGGTGTCCTTGTTGTCGAAACCGTATAATTTTTTGGTTGCTTCGGTTTCTTGAGAGAGATCCACCGCTTCAGGTGCAGTAGCCTGCATGAGGTAAGCTAGTTCGTAGCTGCGAATACGTGCCTCAAGTTCGCTGTTGCTTTTGCGTTTCTCAAGGTGCTGCTGGTTGAGTCGGTGCAGTAACTCGAGCTGTCTCTGTCGTATTTGGGGTGATACACCCTTGGGCAGGTTGAGATGACGGACAGGTTCACTGCCGGGGTTGAGCAGCTCGCCCTGATGTACTGCAGGCATGAAGCCGGCACTCCAGTTGCGTGGACCGTTGGTGGGGGTAGCTTTAGTATCTGTCATCACCACAAATCCCGGTAGGTTGGTGTTTTCAGTGCCGAGACCGTAGTTTACCCATGCACCCAGACTGGGCCGTCCACCAAGAGGTTGCCCTGAATTCATTTGGCACACGCCGCCGCTGTGATTGATACCGTTGGTCCAGCAGGATCGTATCACCGCGATATCATCCACACACTTTGCGGTGTGTGGCAGCCAATCGCTCACCCAGAGACCGCTTTGACCATGTTGTTTCCATTGGCGCTGGCTGGCGAGGATGGGTGACTCAGTTTCACCCATGGCGGTGATGGGCCGCTTAAAACTCGCAGGCATCCGTTGACCGGCAAGTTGGTTGATTAATGGCTTGGGATCAAAGAGATCCATGTGACTTGGACCGCCTTCCATAAATAGAAAAATCACGCGCTTGGCGGTGGGGGCAAAGTGAGGTTTTCTTTGAACCTTTGGATCTTGTAATGCGGCGTAAGAGGTATCCTGAGCCAACATGCCGGTTAGTGCCAGTGCGCCAAAGCCCGCACCGCCTTGCACAAGAAACTCGCGTCTCGAGGCTTCGTTTAGGTCATGGTTCAGTCCGTTCATGATTTAATCCAGATACATGAAGGCATTGGCGTTCAGGAGAACGTGGCAATATTCGGTAAGTAAGGTTGGTTTCGGCAAAACGGAACCGGAGGCCGATTCAAGAAAAATCCGTCCCAGTGAAATTTGCTCCTTGGTTGGGGGAAAACTGGTGGTTATTTCGTGGGCATCGTGAATTAAAGCGTCGATGTCTTTCGGGTGCATTTTACTTAACCGTTTGGCCAAAGCACTAGCTCGGTTTCTTATCCAGTCGCTATTCATCATCAAGAGAGACTGCGTCGCAGTGGTTGTCACGCTGCGCTGGGGCATGTGTGAAATGTGGTCGGGAGTGTCGAAGGCGTGCATCACCTCGTCCGGCTTATTGCGCAGCACTTTGCGGTAGACTGAGCGGCGATTGGATTTGTCGGCCTCCACACTCTTGCCTCCTTCTTTAAGGTCGAGTTCTCCAGACACTGCGAGTAGTCCATCACGCACCTGCTCAGCAGATAGGCGTTGGATGTTCGATCGGGCAAACCAAGTGTTGGCCGGATCAGCTTTTTCCGCGGCGGGGTGGTGGGCTGCCAGCCGAAATGTGGCACTGGTGACCATCAGGCGATGCAGATTCTTGAGGCTCCAGTTTTCTGCAACCAGCCGCTTGGCCAACCAGTCGAGCAATTCCGGATGCGTTGGAGGTGTCCCGAGCTTGCCAAAGTCGCTGGTATTAGGGGCAAGGCCGCGTCCGAAATGTTGCTGCCATAGGCGGTTGACGATGACACGCGTGGTGAATTGGTTGTCTGCGCGCGTGATCCAGCGCGCGAGTGCCGAGCGGCGACCTGTGGATTGCAGGCTAGCATGAGTCGGCGTGATATGTGCGCTTGTGGGGTTAAGTAAGGTAAGAAAACCAGGCTCCACAACCGTATTCTTTTTTGGTATGCGCGTTATGGGTGCATTGGGGCCAGCGTCGCTCACAACGAATTTAATTTGCGGCAACGGCTTGGGTTTTTGAGTTTCGAACTTCTTCAGTTCTGCACGTAGTTTCTCCCACTTTGCCTTGTTAGCGCCCTTCAGGCGGTCCGGAAGTTTATTCGGTTCCAAGTCAAACTGGCGCTCAGCCATTTCGGCAATCTGCCGCTCATATTCCTTACGGTTTTCGGGGTGTTTGCGGATCATGACCTTGATCTTATCGATGAATTTATCGAAACCTTCCCGAGTGGCGTGCTTTAGTAGCACTGGATGTTCAATAGTCCAAATCTGGCGTCGCAAGTCATCCGTGTCCAAGAGCCATTTACGTTGGGCATCCAGATACTTTGCTCGCTCAGCCACTGTTCCCACAGGCATGGAGGCGCGTGGCAACATAGGTGTAAAAAAGGCCTGCATCCGATAATAATCTTTCTGGAGGATGGGGTCGAATTTGTGATCGTGGCACCGGGCGCATTGCATGCCTAATCCAAGAAAGGTGTCGGCGGTGACGTTGGTGACATCGGCTAGAATCTCTGACCATTGGGTTTCCACGTCACGTTGGTTGTGCTCATAGATCCAGTGACGCAGAAACATCGTGGCAATAAGCGCTTCAGGGTTACCCGGATTAATTTCATCGCCAGCCAGTTGCTCTTGTACGAACTGGTTGTAGGGCTTATCTTTGTTGAAGGACTTAATGACGTAATCACGATAACGCCAAGCTTCGGTCCGGAAATGGTCTGCTCGGTAGCCATCGGAGTCTGCATAGCGCACGATATCGAGCCAGAAGGATGCTTGGCGTTCACCGTAACGCGGACTGGCAAGCAGCCGATCGACCAGATTCTCATAAGCATTAGGCGAAGAGTCGTTGAGAAAGCCCTTAATCTCTTCTACTGAAGGCGGCAATCCGGTCAGGTCGAATGTTACGCGTCTGATTAAGGTGCGTTTGTTAGCCTCAGGGGCAGGGGTGAGTTTGGTTTCGTGAAATTTGCGGGCGATGAAAGAGTCGATTTCATTTTTTGCCCAGCCCTTGCCGGTTATAGGAACGGTGGGTTTACGCACCGGTTGAAAAGACCACCACTCACGCTGGTCTTTGGTGAATTCGTCAGCAATAATTGGACTCACATACAGGCAAAAAAGCATGACTGTGTGAAGTTTCATTGGGTTAAAACTTAACAGCGAGCCCGTGACAAGGGGAGAAAAAACTACCTTACCAAGGCCGCCCGTACCGAGTTGAGAAGAGATGCTTTCCCTTTTGTGTCTTGGCCTAGTTCCCAGATCATTACCCCTCCATAGCCCTGCCCGATGGCATAGGCCGTTTTGCGCTGGATAGTTGCAGGGCCATTAAAGTGAAAACCTCCTGCTTCATCAGCATTAGCTTTCGGGTGATGTTTCTTGATGAGTTCGTCGTACGTGATGGCGGTGCTTTGTTTGTTTCGGCCATAGAACGGGAGGCCCAATAACAGTTTGGCCTTAGGGACCTTGTTGTTTTCCCATTGTTTCATGTCCTTTACTGCTCCGGAAAACGAGGCGTGTGGAGTCCCCTGATCATAAGCCATGATATGAAAGCGGTCTATGAAAGGGATGGTTTCAGGCTTGATATATCTACCCCAACCGGCAACCGCCACAGTGAGCCAAAGCCGGTGTGGTACGAATGCGCGTTTCAATTCTATAAGCAACTTTTGGTAATTATGAATCTCAACTTCGGTTTTGGGATGTTCCCAGTCGATATCGGCCCCCTGAAGTTTATGAGTGCGGATAAACGTAGTTAGATTACGAATAAAGGTTGCGCGCACTGTGGGGTCGTTGGTCATAGAGGCAAAGCCATCGGACAATTCCCATCCCCCCACACAAATATGGACACGGGTACGTTTCATATGAGCCCGCTGGGTGAGTTTGCGCAAAACCGCCGGATCTACCTTTGAAGTATCCAAAGATCCATTAGCTTTTGGGGAAACCGAAAAATAGATAATGTCAGTTAATTTTTCGACCGACAACGTGTCAATTATGCCTGCACGATAATGCGGCAAATAACCTGTTACTATCGGAGTTGCTGCTCTGGTGTTGAGAGCAGCAACAAAAAGAAGGAGAAGCAGGGGGCGCATGAATTATTCGCCGATGATTTTAACCAGCAGGCGTTTGCGACGTCGGCCGTCGAATTCGCCGTAAAAAATCTGTTCCCACGGCCCCAAATGCAGACTGCCTTTGGTTATAGCCACCACCACTTCACGGCCCATAACCTGCCGCTTAAGGTGGGCATCGGCGTTATCCTCACCGGTGTTGTTGTGCCGGTAATGCTCGATGGGTTCATGTGGTGCAAGTTCCTCCAGCCATCGTTCGTAATCTGCGTGCAAACCGGACTCATCGTCATTTATGAACACACTGGCGGTGATGTGCATCGCGTTTACGAGGCATAGGCCTTCTTGTGCCTTACTCTCAGCGACGAGCTTCTCAACCTGAGGTGTGATATTAATAAACGCACGTCGTGTGGGGACATCGAACCAAAGCTCTTCGGTATGCGATTTCATAGCTAGGCAGAAATGGCTGCCGAAATAGCATCACCCATTTCGGTAGTGCCTACCTGAAGGGCGTTGGCATCCTGGGAATTAAAGATGTCTCCAGTGCGAAGGCCTTGGGCAATGGTTGCACCTACCGCATCATCTATGGCTGCAGCCGCATCGTTTTCGCCGAAGCTGTGGCGCAACATCATGGCTACCGAGAGAATCTGGGCGATTGGGTTGGCGAGATTCTGGCCGGCAATGTCTGGGGCAGTTCCTCCGGCAGGCTCATAAAAGCCAAACGTTTTTTCACCGCTGGTGCCACCGAGACTGGCGCTGGGAAGCATACCGAGTGATCCGGCTAGTGCAGCAGCCTCGTCACTGAGGATATCGCCAAACATGTTTTCGCAAAGCACCACGTCAAACTGGGTGGGTTTGAGCAGGAGTTGCATGGCCGCATTATCCACGAACATGTGCTC
>CAZHJW010000077.1:0-10156 GCA_964533265.1 uncultured Pedosphaera sp. | reverse complement strand
CTGCACAAGAAAGACCCTAACCTTAATCAGACACGCGTCCAGACGATTTTAGCCATTAGAGAGAAGTTATCACTCAATCCAAATTTCAGAGACTTTGCCTTTTTTAAAACGGAAGATCGCCGTGTCAAACCGTGTGCCATTCATCGGATCCTGAATGCGCAGGCCCTTGTAGGTCCAACGGGCATCATCGGTCTCATCAGGGTCTCCGAAAATAGCGCGAATAGTCGTGAGGGGCTTGTCTCGGTAAATCAAATCAATCCGGTTGGTGCCGCTATTTCGGTCCCACAGCACCAAGCGCCCAATAACGCGTTGGCGCTCACGCAGGGATGTCGCCGACTTGAAGGTGCCATTGAGATTCCAGCCTGGAACCGTTATTGGCATACCATCCTTGCTCCACTCCTTATGAGCGATTAATTGTCGGTTTCGATAGGTTTTTTCACTGGCCAGCTTTCCGCTGGGCCACCAACTACGCCACACCCCTTCAGGAAACCCATTGGCATAGCCTTCAACAAAACTTTTTTTTCCCTCCGGCCACCAATCGATCACAAGCCCATGCTTCACGCCCTTACGATAGGAGGTAAGGTTCTGAATGTTCCCATTGCGGTAGTAATAAGTAGAGTTACCGTCAAGGGCCCCGGCGTTGTAGTTAAATGTGGAGCGAATATTACCATTGCTATACCAAAACCGCGAGAGACCGTGCTGTTTTCCTTTAAGATAGTTAATCTCTGAAATACGGATACCATCTAAATGCCTACGTTCGGCTTTACCAGTATAGGGAATTGGGTTTCCAGAATTGTACCATAGACCATCAGCCCGACGCTCCAACCTCATTCCCTGAGCCTCAGCCCAAAAGAGCCCCATCGTAATGAACGCCAATAAAAACTTTATGAACACCACAGGATTAAACTAATCCACTATAAGTGATTTTTCAAGATGACAAAAAAAGAGGCCCCTTGGAGGAGCCTCTCTATCAAATCCAAGTTGCCTCAACCAAGCTTTGATAGCGTTTCTTTAATTGCATCGAAGTTCGGCAAATCCTTTGGAGTCTCAGTTTGCTCTGCATATTGCACGGTGCCTTCCTTATCTACAACGAAAGCAGCACGCGCACTAACACTCCCCACCCCGATCAAGTCATCAAGCAAAACACCATAATCCTTAGCTGTCTGTTTGTTCAAATCACTGGCCAAAGTAATGCCGATACTCTCCTTTTCAGCCCATTGACCCTGAGCAAAGGGGCTGTCCACGCTGATAGCAATCACATCAGCATTCAGATCGCTGTAGGCGGCTAACCCGGATGTAATATCACAAAGTTCCTGAGTGCAAACACCGGTAAAAGCTAGCGGGACAAAGAGGATGACCGTGTTTTTCCGGCCGTTGTTGTCACTCAGTGTCACGTTGCACAGTCCAAAATCGTCCTTTTCACCAGGGCCATTGATGGATTTAAGAGAAAAACTGGGAGCTTTGGAGCCTACTTCAATTGACATAATATTATTGAGTTAAATTGGGTTCAATCCGGGTTATAGGCATGCCACAAAGAGCTGTCAAACCGCAAAACATGCTTATTACAACCGCCTTTCTCACTTTACCAGATTGGTTTTTTAAGCTAGTGTATAAAAAACGTCTGGAGGAGGCCAATTTTTCAATAAAAATAATTGATTTGGTGTAACTCTAGAATGTGAAAACCGTCTGAAGGAGGACAAAGTCAATGCGCAAAAAAAATACACGTTTTGGTTTCACCTTGATCGAACTCTTGGTCGTCATGGGGATTATCGGTGTCCTGATGGCCTTACTGCTTCCTGTTCTAGCGAAGGCAAAACAAAAAGCCCGCAAAGTCAAAAGCAAGAGTAATCAGGGCCAAATCGCAATTGGATACACCAGCTATCTTGGCGATAATGAGGGTTGGTTCCCCACCGTCAATGGTCCAGCAGGTGTTGGAGGCAGGCAAGGCACGGCCATCGGAGCAAAAGGACCGTTGCCCACTTTGGTTGCCAAATTATACGGAGCGACAGTTCCCGAAGCAGACCGACCCCTCAACGCCCATGTTGGGGATCCTGAAGTATTCCACGATCCAAGCGATATAGGTGGAGGTGCTTATAATGTGGACAGTTGTTGGGAACAGTTTGGCAACAGCTACCAACCTCAAGTTGCTGACGATATGTTCAGGGTAAAACGCATCTTGGGAGAAAAATCGGAGAAACCGGGTTCTTATGAAGCAGATTCGATGCATGAATCCGAACTTATTACAACGAGTAACAAAATAATTCAGGGCGATTGGAACTGGCCTTACGATCGGGAAGACACTTGGCACGCATTTGAAGGCGAGGCCCGCCACCTCATGCTCTATGGAGATATGCACGTGGACGAGTTTGTCTTTCCGCCTACCAAACAAATGCTCCAGTGGATTGCCCCACCGCCGCACGCACAAATGCAGGAACCTGATCCTGATTACCTTTGGTGGTAAAACCCTTACAGGCGGGCATCAGCCCGCCTTCTTTTTTGTCTTTAACTTCGCCGCACTTTCGCTCTGCGCATAAAAATCATCCAAAGGAAAACAGCCGCTGGGCAATCCTTTCCTGGGAGCCGTTGTGCAGTCACTGAAGGTACGACAGATGGAGCGCTTCTTCAGTTCACCTTGTTTCATCGCTTCATTCAATATATCCGGATAGCTCAACACAACCCGACCCAGCCCAACCATGTCTGTCCAACCCGCTCGTAAAAGTGCCTGACATACATGTGGCAAATATTCCTGAAGGTAACTGAGACCCGATGCGACGATGGCCATGCCTCCAGGCAACTGCGCTTTGAGATCACGAACCACAGTGATTTGGCGCGCCACGTCAATAAGAGGATCATAAGCAGGTTGATACCCGTCGCTCGGCGGATAAGCCGCAGGACGTTGCAGGTGCGGTGTGTAATAGGGTGATCCAGCCGTCGTATTGATCAGCTTGATTCCCAGTTCAGAGCAGAGATTCACAAAACCAAAGGTCTCTTTCAACTCGATTTGTGTCGGGTCCTCATGATTCAACCCAAACTGATAAGGAAACGGTATCTCATGTTCCTCAGGAATGCCCGGCCCGGGTTTACCAGGCAGGGAAAGCTCCGGATTGGGGTAATGGGGCACCATGTCGAATGTACTTAGGCGTACTGCCAAATCGATATCATTCCCATCGGCACGAATACCCGCCACAATTTCACGCAGGATACGTGTCCGGTTTTCAAAGCTGCCACCATAACGCCCTTCCCGTGTGTATGCACCCAACAATTCGTGCAGCAGATAGCCATGACAATGTTTTATATCCACAAAATCCGCTCCCACCTCTCTCGCGAGACGCGCGGCCTTTACATAATCGTTTACTAGTTCACCCAGCTCATCATCGACCAACACGTTCTGATCGCCCTGTATTTTAAATTTTTCGTCCAGAATCGGATGCTGATATGCGATTTTGGGCTCGTAAGTGAATTTGTCATTGGGCCTACAGAAACGGCCCGAATGCGTAAGCTGAAACCCGATCACAAGATCCTCCGTGCTGCCATGTTTTTCCTGATGTGCATTCAAGAGAATATCACGTAACTCAACGATTCCACTCTGGTTGGCCTCGTTCATTATGAGCTGGTTCGGATTCGCGCGACCATCGGGTCGCACGGCCATGGCTTCGGCACCGCAGATCAGCTTGGCACCACTTTCACCAAAACGACGCCAACGCCGGCGCATGGGGTCAGTCACGCCTCCTTCAGTGGTACCATCCCAACCTTCCATCGGGTGCAACGCCACTCGATTCCCGATAGTCTTACCATTGATTATCAGCCCTTGAAGAGGCTGCCCAATAGGTGAATCATCTTGAGTAATATGATCCTCACAAGGAATATCCAATCCAAGTGACTCTACATGCTGTTGAAAAGCATTCACCGTCTTGAGCGACGGAATTCGGGTCAATTTGTAGGATTCGCTCATGCACCAGGCATCTGTTCAATAATTTGGCGCAGGATTTCACGATCTGAAGCGGGCCGTTTCGGCGACTCCGGATGGGTATCATCACACTCCAGAAACCCCCGCAATTTAAGGAACATCGCCGCCGAATGCTTGTAGGCCGGCACAGGCGGACGAAATGTAAGGAACCCGAGATACTGCAACCAATCATTCAATTCGTAGAACGCCGGATCACCAGCCGCCCAAGCCGCATCCCGTTTAGCGAACACATCCGGCGCAAAGGTGCTGAGACCGAGCAGATAATCGCTGCCGTACATCACCATGTCGATGGCCAGATCGTTGCCGGTGAACACGTGGAAGTCCGGTCGAATTTGGTCGCGCAATTGAAGGCGATCCCACTCGAGGTCACGACTGAGAGACGAATGCTTAGAACCGATCAGCCGCTCAATACCTAGTAAACCGCGATATACATCCAACGAGTATATCTTCCCAAACGGCGCAAACACATCACTCAATTCAAACCCAATGATCGCGTCTGCACCATCGGCGAGCTGCGTGTAATTGGCCACAATCGCATCATCTCCCCCGCCCGTGAGGCCGAAGGATTGAAAAATCACCGGCACACCACCGTGCGACTGCACCATTTCCATTTGCCGCAAATACTCATCCCCATTGAAGTCATCCCCGGACTGATCGCTAACAAAGGCACCGGCCACAAAGTCATTTGTCTCGGCGCGCGTGAGTTCCAATGCGTGCGCACGCGTGGCATCGTCGATGAGGTGGGCATAGCCGGTATCCATATTCACCGCGGGGGCAAGGCCGGCGGTTACGGTGCGTTGCACATGCACTGTGAAACCTGCCCAGTCCACGTCGCCATTGGACTGAAAGGGCAGCAGAATCGCGGATATACCACGAATCTTACGGCGCGGTCGAAGCATGGAAACAGGATCAATCGCATTATCGCCCACAACACTTCTTATATTTTTTCCCACTTCCACAAGTGCAGGGGTCATTACGGCCAACCTTGGGACCGGAACGCACAGGCTGCGCCTTCGCTACCTCATCACTGACCTCAGCATTCGCCTCACTCACCATATCACGTTCCAATCCCAGGGCACTGGCCATCGCGTGACTGGCTTGGGTAGGCAAACTACTAAGAAGTTTTTGCACAGCCTCCAGGCTGGAGGCTGTCAGGAAGATGTTGCGGCAAATCTGTTCGTTGATGTTACTCATCAGGTCTTTAAACATGTCCCTTGCTTCAGTTTTGTATTCCACCAGGGGATCTTTTTGACCGTAAGAACGCAGGTGCACTGACTGGCGAAGCCCGTCCATGGCATACAAATGTTCACGCCACATCCGATCCACTGCCGTCAGAATTGTATAACGCTCTGCACTTCCCAAGGCATCAGGATTCTCAGTTTGTATTTTAATTTCATACACACCATGCACCGCTCCGATGATGGCCTGACACAAGGCAAATTGCTTTTTGGATAATCCGTCATACACACTTCCTTCATGCGGTTCATTCGAAGCCTTTTCTGCCGAGGCCTTAAGACCTCCCTCACTGAGGCCTACCGGAAAAGTTTGGTTCACCCAATCGGATAAGCCCTGATAATCCGCCCCTGATTCGGGATCGAAATCCTCCTGGATATGGCCAAGCACCCGTTCAATCACCACTTCCTCCACAATATCAAACATCCGGTCACGCACATCATCTCCATTGATGATTTCATTCCGGAAACCATAAAGCCGCTCGCGCTGTTTGTTCATCACGTCATCATATTCAAGCGTGCGACGGCGCATTTGGTAGTGGTGCTGTTCCACCCGCTTTTGCGCAGTTTCAATCGAACGATTAAGCCATGGATGAGCAATTTCTTCATCATCCTCCATGCCCACTTTCTGGAGCATCGAGGTCATCTTCTCGCTGTTGCTATAGAGCCGCATTAGGTTGTCCTCCAAACTCAGGAAGAAGTGGGAACTACCTGGATCTCCCTGCCGCGCACAACGGCCGCGTAACTGACGATCGATACGCCGTGACTCGTGGCGTTCAGTGCCCAGTACATGCAACCCCCCTAGCTTGTTAATCCCATCGGCGAGCTTGATATCCGTTCCCCGGCCAGCCATGTTTGTGGCAATGGTTACAGTACTCCGTTGACCAGCCCTAGCAACAATTTCAGCCTCAGACTCATGATGCTTGGCGTTCAATACACTGTGTGGAATGCGAGCATGAGTAAGAAGGCGCGCCAGCATTTCGCTGGTTTCTACGGCAACAGTACCTACCAGGATTGGACGACCTTCGCCATGAATCCTTTTCACTTCATCAACCACAGCCTTATATTTTACTTTTTCGGTGAGATAAATGGAGTCGTCCTTATCATCCCGTAAACACGGGCGGTTAGACGGAATCACCAGAACTCCCAATTTGTAGATGTCGAAAAACTCAGCCTGTTCGGTCTCGGCCGTACCCGTCATGCCAGCAAGCTTGGTGTAAAGACGAAAATAATTCTGAATAGTGATAGTGGCGTAGGTTTGCGTCTCTTCCTCAATCTTAACACTCTCCTTGGCTTCCACTGCCTGGTGTAAACCGTCACTCCATCGCCGTCCTTCCATCGGGCGACCGGTATTCTCATCCACGATCACAACCTTATTATCCCGAACGATGTATTGGGTATCCCGCTCGTAGAGGCAATAAGCTTTCACTAGCTGCGAGGTCACGTGAATCCGCTCAGCACGGACCTCGGCTTCAGTCTGTACACGTTGTTTTTCCGCCAAGCGTTGCTGAGGTGAAAGATTCTCATTCGAATCAATTTCATGATGGGCGGTCACGATATCGGGCATCATGAAGGCATCGGCATCATTGGGACTCAGGAAGTTGCGTCCCTTCTCGGTCAAGTCAGCATCATGGCCCTTTTCATCAATGGCGAAGAAGAGATACTCTTTTTGCGCATAGAGCTCCTTTTTCGTCTGGTCCTTGTGCAACTCCATCTCCGATCGTTCCAAGCGACGGCGGTTGGCCGGATCGACCTTGGCATCCAAAAGTCCTGAATGCTTGGGTTGACCCTGCTGCACACGATAAAGCAGAAGGCCAATCTGATGTTCCACATCTGCATCCTCCTTTTCGCCCAGTCCAGTCGACAACTCCCGAACATCATTTAAATACTTGTCGCACAACCGTTTTTGCTGTCGAACCAAGTCTTGTATACGTGGTTTGAGTTCCCCGTAGAGACCCTGGTCCTGCTTGACCATGGCCGGACCACTAATGATTAAAGGTGTCCGGGCTTCATCAATAAGAATCGAGTCCACCTCATCCACAATAGCAAAGTAATGCCCGCGCTGCACCTGCTCTCCTGCACTCTGCGCCATCCCATTATCACGCAGATAGTCAAACCCGAATTCGGAGTTGGTGCCGTAGGTAACGTCCCGCCCGTAATGCTCACGACGCTCACTGGGTGATTGATCGTGTTGAATACAACCAACTGTAAGACCAAGAAAAGTGTAGAGCGCCCCCATCCATTCCGAGTCGCGGGCTGCCAAATAATCATTAACAGTTACTACGTGCACCCCGCGCCCAGTCAGGGCATTGAGATACACAGGTAAAGTGGCCACCAATGTTTTACCTTCACCAGTGGCCATTTCAGCAATGTTGCGTTTGTGAAGCGCATAACCGCCGATTAGCTGCACATCAAAGTGCACCATCTCCCAGAGGATATTGTGCCCACGCACCTCAACTTTTTTGTTACACAAACGCTTGGCGCCTTCTTTCACCACAGCGAAAGCCATCGGCATCAATTCATCCAATCGACGAGCCAATTCATCATCATCCTCAAAGGAACTAAGCTCTTCCTGCCATTCCTTGGTTTGAACACGCAAATCCTCATCACTCATCGCCGACAACTGATTTTCATAGGCATAAACCTGTGGGACCAGCGTTTTCTTGATACGTGTAACCTCACGATCGTTCTTCGTTCCAAAGATTTTTTTGATTAAACCAATCATGAGAAAAATGTCAGGAACCGGGGAAACTAGGAAGTTTTCGGTAAAAGGTCAAAGCAATCCGCCGCAAAACCAATTGCATAAGGCTTCTTCGCGATTCGCTTCAAACAGCTCTTGCACCACAGCCTCAGAGTTCTCAATACCCTGAAGAAACCACGCTGGTTAAAAACCCCGTTGTCTACCTCCAGATCAAAAAAACCGATTGGACTTCGCATTGAACAAGCGTTTCAATCGGTATGCCCTGATAGAAGGCAGTCCTTATTATCCATATGCTTTCAAGCCATGAAGAGCCGCGAACTGACGGGTGCTGGACTGGCACAACTGGATAAAAGTCTCCTCAGCCCAACCCATGGGCCGATCTTGCCAATGCATTGTTCCCCACTTCCTTTTAAGTTTCCTACGGCCAAGCGGCAATGCTACTAAAGATTTTTCAGCCAATTCAACCGGTGCCACCCAAGGCGCCAAAATGGTAACTCCCAATCCCAACTTCACCAGTTCTTTAATAGCCGACATACTACCCATATCAATCACTGATTTAATGACCATCCCTTCATTGTCAAAATACCTTACGATCACCTCAAAAATACCGCTGGGTCGGAAAATTGAATCTGATGATGACTGCGACCGCTGCCAGGTGGTACTGGCATTATACAAAATATACTGCTGCCGTGGAACCTCCACACGTTTGATTCGTCCTCCCCTTGCCCACGGATGATCCGGACCCACCATAAAAACCAACTCATCTTCAAAGAGCGGAGTAAATTGAAATTCAGGATCCTTCTCAAAATCCCAGGTGACGGCCACATCAATCGTATTGTTACGAAGTGACGCCATAATCTCGGACGTATACCCCGGGTTAACAGTCAAATGACATTTTGGAAATTGCTTTTGAAACTCGCGCAAGATTGGGGGCAAGATATATTGGCAGGCCGATGCAGTGGCCCCAACACGCAACCGACCACCACCCCATTCACCAAGCTTAATTAATTCGGACCTAGCCAACATCATCTCCCCAGATATTTTTTCGGCCCGGGAATGAAACTGTTCGCCCGCCTGAGTCAGCAGCACTTTTTTCCCCACCCTGTCTAAAAGACGACAGCCCAAATCCTCCTCAAGAGCCTTCATCGCATGACTGACAGCCGACTGGGTGAGGTGCAGTTCCTTCGCCGCTTTAGTGAAACTCCCCTTACTGGCCACCATTAAAAATGCTTTTAACTGACGACTATCCAAGGGATTAAATGAATATGAATTTGATTCATTCATATGACTAAAATAATGAAAAGCATTTAACAGGCCAAATATGATATTTGGCACGTTCCTTGCGGGAAGACAGGTATGGAGGCTGGGCCAGTAGACTACTTTTTCATATCGCTCACATTGATAACTGTCGCAGTTGCGGCCGTTTGCATGTTTGCGATGTAAGAATTTGAGCGGAGAATAATTTCCCTTGGTATAGTTGGGGGCTCACTGTTTACCCTTCCTGGATGAGCGAGGAATTCCGACTGGTATCGGTTAATCAATTGCTAAATCAGGAAGGCGTTGCAGTGGGAGATTACGTCCAACTTCGAGGTTGGATACGTACTCGCCGCGACTCTAAGGCGGGGCTTTCTTTTGTTCAATTGCACGACGGATCTTGCTTTGACCCAGTTCAAGTGGTCGCCCCGGGAGAATTGGATAATTACGAGGATGCTGTCATGAACCTCACTACCGGATGTTCAGTGATCGCTCAGGGAGAAGTAGTGGCTTCGGAAGGCAAAGGCCAAAGCGTGGAGGTTCTGGCCTCACACATTGAGCCGGTAGGCATGGTGGAGGACCCCGAAACCTACCCCATGCCAGCCAAGCGGCATACTTTTGAATATCTACGTGAACAGGCGCACTTACGGGTACGCACCAATGCTTTCTCAGCCATGGCACGCGTTCGTCATTGTGTAGCCAATGCGGTCCACCAGTATTTTCATGAGAATGGCTTCTATTGGATACACACACCCATCATTACCGGTAGCGATTGCGAAGGGGCCGGCGAAATGTTCAGAGTCAGTTCACTAGATATGGCAAACCCTCCCCGCACTGAAAAAGGCGAGGTCGATTTTACACAGGATTTTTTTGGTAAGGAAACCAACCTGACCGTGTCTGGCCAACTCAATGTGGAGAGTTACTGTCTAGCCTTAAGCAAAGTATACACCTTTGGCCCAACCTTTCGTGCAGAGAACTCAAACACCTCGCGGCATCTGGCTG
>CAZHJW010000076.1:0-10295 GCA_964533265.1 uncultured Pedosphaera sp. | reverse complement strand
ACCCGACCCAAAGGGCATTATGGAAACGATGAAAAAGGCAAGCCGGACAAGGTGTACTACGGCTGCGGATGGTCTATCCGGGAAGTTCCCGACAGCGAAAAAACAAACCGCTGGCACACCGGCCACCTCTCAGGCACCTCGTCCATTCTGGTGCTTCGCCATGATGGACTTTGCTGGGCTGCCCTTTTCAACACCAACCAGACCTCCGACAAACAGCGCCCCTCCAGAAAAGTTGACCCGCTCATCCACAAGGCTGCTGATGCGGTTAAGGACTGGCCGACTCATAACTTATTCGGCAAGGACAATTAATTATTTGCTGCCGATTGCGTAAAGCGACTTGAAACCCCTTAGATAAATGCGGCCGTTGGAAAGGACAGGTGAAGCGGTAAGCTGGTCGTTAATCTTGTTTTTAAACAACACCTCAAACTTGGAGCCTGCCTTGATGACCGATACCGTGCCATCCCGCGCGGTAACATAAACTTTACCATCGGCAGCTACCGGAGAAGCCCGGTAAGTCTGTGCATGAGCCCGTTCTGAATAATGTTGCTCGCCGGTCTTCGAATCAAGGCAGGTAATCGATCCATTCTCACGGTTTAGATAAACCTCTTCCCCATAGATAAGCGGCGAAACCACATCAGGTGTGCCTCGAGTAAGGCGCCACTGTTCTGCCTTGTTACCGGGCATAATGAGCCCCTTGGCCTCCGGTTTAAGACCCACCACTCCCCGACCTTTAGCCGATGGAATAATAATCAAACCCGCTGTTGCCACAGGAGAGGAAACAAAACGGAGGGTACGATTATAACGATCCTTTGGATTCAATTCAGCCACACGCCACAGCTCTTTACCATCCGAAAGCCGGTGACCAATAGCATAATCATTGCCGTGGGTAATGAGCTGATGGTCAGAGCCACTTGTCCAAATGCAAGGTGAAGTATAGGCATGTTCACATTCGGCCACTCCATCGCTTTTACGCTCAATTTTCCAGATCTCCTTACCGTCTGTCGCATCAATAGCCACCACCCAGGCACCCCCCGAATGAATCAGTTGCAGATAAATCCGCCCCGCATGCAAGAGCGGGGTGCTGTGAAACCCGAACCCCAAACGAAATTTACCGTAGCGTTCCTGCGCGTTAAATCGCCACACTTCCTTGCCCTCTAAATCTAAGGAAATGACTTCTCCGGTACCCGTCATCGCATAAACGCGGTTGCCATCTGTACTTGGCGAAGGCGAAGCCAACGTTTTCTCTCCATTAGCCTTTCCTTTTGCATCAGAAACTTTAGCAGTCCAAAGAGTCTTCCCTGCCGTACTGATACATAGCATAGAGATTTGCTTGGATTCCTGAGCTAGTAGAAAAATTTTATTCCCCCAAACCACTGGCGTCGCAGAGCTGCCACCGGGCAATGCTAGTTTCCATACAACATTCCTTTCTTCGCTCCATTCAATGGGCAACCCTTTCTCCACACTTACTCCGTTGTTGGTCGGACCACGCCAGTGCGGCCAGTTGTCCCCCAAAGACATATGTAATAACCCCAAGCCAAAACCAAAAACCAGTGTCCGTTTCATATTCGTTGATAGTTTATGTAATAATGTCTTTAACCACGTGCCCGTGTACATCGGTGAGACGGAAATCACGACCCTGATAACGGTAGGTCAACTTCCGATGATCAATTCCCAGTTGATGGAGGATGGTCGCGTTCAGATCATGAATATGCATCGTCCCCGGCGTCCTCCTTTCTTTCGTCGGCTGGGGCTTAAGCATGTTACCATCCTCATCGGCAATATTGTAGCCGTAATCGTCGGTGCGACCATAAGTGATACCTGGTTTAATGCCCCCACCGGCCATCCAGATGGAAAAACAACGAGGGTGATGATCACGTCCGTAATTGTCCTTACCCAGTTTACCCTGGCAATAAGGTGTGCGGCCGAATTCTCCTCCCCAAACCACTAGAGTGTCCTCCAACAATCCACGATTCTTTAAATCCATAACCAAAGCCGCACTGCCCTGATCCACATCCTTACACTGGTTACCATGCTCTCCGGCTAGGTTGCCATGTGCATCCCAGCCGCGATGAAAAATCTGAATGTTCCGCACCCCCCGCTCTGCCAGTCGTCGCGCATTTAGGCAACACGCGGCAAACGTACCTGGCGTCTTGGCGTCATTGCCGTAAAGCTTGAAGGTCGAATCCGGCTCCTTTGAGAGATCCATCAGTTCCGGGACAGAAGACTGCATCCGGTAGGCCATCTCATGCTGTTTGATGCGGCCCAGCACCGATGGATCAGCAAAGCGCTCGTGCTGCACCTTATTCAGAGCGGAAAGTGTATCGAGTTGCGCACGACGGTCTCCGCGTGTTACGCCCGCCGGATTATTCAGGTAGAGAACCGGATCACCCTGACTACGAAGTAACACCCCTTGATGCTGCGAAGACATAAAGCCCGAGCCCCACAAACGACCGAATAAACTCTGCTCCGGATGCCTGGTGCGCGCATGCATTACCACGTAGCTCGGCAGATTTTCATTCATGCTACCAAGACCGTAGCTGAGCCAAGCACCAAGACTCGGCCGGCCGGGAATCTGACTTCCGGATTGTATGTAGGTGATGGCCGGATCGTGGTTGATGGCTTCGGTGAATGCAGTGTGTACCACGCATAACTCCTTGGCAACTGTAGCCGTATGCGGCAACAGTTCACTCACCCACACGCCACGGTCGTTATTCTCCTGCTTAGTAAAATTGTATTTGGTCGGGCACACCGGCAAGGTTTTCTGACGTGAGGTCATACCGGTGATCCGCTGACCATCACGCACCTCCTTGGGTAAATCCTTGCCATACATTTCCTTCATCTTTGGCTTGTAATCCCAAAGATCTAGGTGTGAAGGTCCGCCGCTCATGAATAGGTAAATCACTCGCTTAGCCTTGGCCACATGATGCAAGCCACCTTTAAATTCTACCGGTGCGGCGAAAGTATCTCGATTCATCAATCCAGCCATTGCCGCAGTGCCCAGACCCAGTGCCGTGCGGCCGAACAATTGCCGCCGTGTCATCATTAATTCCGTTTCGAATAATAAGTCGTTCATTATCTTTTTCCGTATCAGTAAACCCACAAAGCCACGTCGCTCGCGAGGACCGTGAGAATCACCTGTGTCCAAGCTGCATGATCGACTACATTGAGTTCCTCATCCCGCGGTGAATCGCCGACTGAAAGAAGCTTTTTAGCGTCCCCTTCATTGGTCTTATATCGATACTTTAATTTCGTAAAGAGCGCCATGCACAAAGCCTCTTCAACTTTATCTGGAGGCCGACTAGCCACTAGTTCGAAGAGTAGCCTGATGCGAGCAAAGCTGTTATCACCTTCAGCTTCCTTCATTAAACGCTCTCCAAAGTGTCGCCCCATCTCCACACGTTGAGGTTCATTGAAGAGCGCAAGTGATTGGGTAGGCGTGCTCGTACGCGACCGGCGCACACAACTACTCTCGCGACTCGGCGCATCAAAAAGCGTCATCATTGGGTGGGGACTGGTTCGTTTCCAGTAAACATAAATGCTGCGCCGATATTGGCGGGCATCCTTGTCGGCCACATAATTCTTCGTGTTACTCCCCGGGTGCATCAACGCCTTCCACAGGCCGCCCGGCTGATATGGCTTCACTCCTTCTCCCCCCATGGACTTATTGAGCAAACCGCTAGCCCATAAGGCCACGTCGCGCAAAGCTTCGGCATCCAGACGAAAGTTAGGACCTCGCGCCCAGAGTCGATTCTCTGGATCATTCACCTTGATTCGATAAGCCGAACTTTGCTTGAAAGTGCGGCTGGTGACCATCAGGCGCAACATTGCTTTGAGATCCCACTTGCGGTCCTGCAACTCCACCGCCAGCCAATCAAGCAATTCAGGATGGGTTGATTGCTCCCCTTGCAAACCGAAATCGGCCGGAGTGCGAACAAGCCCTTCGCCGAAGGTACGCTGCCAAACACGGTTGATCAACACACGCGACACCAGGGGGTGTCCGCGTGCCGTAATCCACTGCGCAAGACCAAGCCTGTTGGTCGGCGCGTCTTTCGGAAGTGTGCCCATTACTGCAAACACACCCGGCTGCAAAGGCTCGCCCTTGGGCAAATTATATTCGCCGCGTTCCAATAGTTTTGTTTCCCGCGGCTTGGGTAAATCGCGGGCGATTAGTGACGGCTTGAAACTCTTTTTGAACTCAGTAATTTCTTTAGCCACCACTACCGCTTGCTCCTTGAGTTCGGGCTTTGCCTCAGCCTGTTCAGTCAAACTCAAATGCTTGGCGTTGAGTTCCTCCCATTTATTCCACGCGGCAATGTCCGATGGCGCCTTGATGGTAGGTCCAAACTCGTACTTGTTGCCGTCCATTGATGGCTCGGCTGTGCTGTTGAAAAACGCCATCATTCGGTAATACTCCGTCTGTGGAATTGGATCATACTTATGGGTATGGCAACGTGCGCAGGTGAGTGACATACCCAAAAGCGCAGTGCCCAATGTCTCTACACGGTCGAAATTGTTCTTGGCCTGAAATTCCGCAGGGATCGCGCCGCCTTCGGCCGTAGTGGGATTCATCCGCACAAAGCCCGTGGCCACCAGTTGAGCCAACGTGGGCTTGGGCAGAAGATCACCGGCCAATTGCCAAGTGAGGAATTCATCCAACGGCTGGTTTTGATTGAACGCGCGTATCACCCAATCACGGTACGGATAGATGCCTCTCTTGTTGTCCAGATGTAACCCGTGTGTGTCGCCATAGCGCACTGCATCCAACCAATACCGTGCCTGATGTTCGCCGTAACGTAGGCTGCCCAGAAGTTCACCCACCAACTTCTCATAGGCTTGCGAACTCTTGTCCTTCAAAAATACATTCAATAGCTCTGGTTCCGGTGGTAATCCGGTCAATACCAGTGCAACGCGACGCGCCAAGGTTGCCTTATCCGCTTCTACAGCAAAGGTCGCTCCTGATGTCTTTAGCTTGGCTCCGATAAAAACATCTATTGGATTACCCTTGTCAGAAATCTCCTCTTTTTTCGGCGGAACAAACGCCCAATGCTTCGCATACTTACCACCTTCCTTAACCCACTGACTTAAAAGCTCGCGTTCTTCTGCCGTAAGCTGCTTCTCCGCTTTTTTCGGCGGCATCGGCTCCTCCTTATCATGCAGGCGAACGAGAATTTCACTCTTGGCAAGATCCTTGGAATTAATGGCCGAATACCCTCCCAGATTTCGTGTAGCCCCTTCAAACGAATCCAGCCTGAGGATATCCTTTTTCTTCGCATCCGGGCCGTGACAGACGAAACACTTGTTCGACAGAATGGGAAGAATCTCCCGCGCAAAATCAACTGCAGACACCGAAAGCGCGAAGCCCGCGGACAGAATGCCCGCTAACCAGAAAGTAATCCGCTTCATGCGGAAAGTGTATCGGACAGATACATGATTGCCACTCAAAACAAACGTAAAGCCACAGCGAAAGCTTCTTGATGAAAATCATTGAGAGGCGGCACCCAGACACAATACCTCGCCATCTTTTGTGCTGAAGTACAGTTTACCTCGGGCAATAGCGAGACCGTCCCACATGGGAGCTGGCACTTGACGCTGGGCAACCACGTTACCATTAGACGTATCAAAAACCTTGAGTCGGCCATCCTTGTGCACCGCATAGAGTCGGTTTGCAGCCAATACCATGGCATGAATGTCATTATAGAGTTGGGTGCCGGGCTTGAAGGGTACTTCCTTAGAAGCGTTTCCCTTAAAGGCGTTCACGCTCCACTTGGCCCCTTCAGCCACTCGAACGGTTCGGAAAGGTTTACCTCCTTTTCTTGCCTGCTGCGAGGCGGCCCAACCAGTAATCCATTTGCCATTAAACTTCGCCACAGAATCAGCATCAAAATCACGTCGGAATATTTCCGTGGTGCCATTAATCTGCCCATACACCTCGCCATCACGAAACACCACCAACGGTCGACGCGGAGCCTCTCCTCGAAAACGATCCTGATGACGGGCACCATAGGTCCACGATCCTCGAGGCACCCACACCGCCCCTCCGCCCGTATTCAACTTGGCGAAGGCGTTCCACTTATCCACCGAACGTAGATCACCGGTATCAGAAAAAATCCACCGGGACATAGCCACACCGCCATTTTCTTCGTGCAAAATATCAACCGGATCAAACTCCAATCCGGAGTTTTCATAAAATCCTTTGAAGGGATTCTTGCCGGAGGAATCCGCCTTTTGTGGAATCTCATCAAGTCGGTGAACCCACTCTTTTTGACCGGTGAGCGGATTTACTGCAAAGATAAGCACCCCTCCATCGGCGAGCTGTTGTCGGCCAGCTACAAAATATGCGGTCTCGTTGCGCACCAACACCGCTCCAGGTACCGGCCACGGACTCTCCACCTGACCATAAGCGACGATGCGTTCATCAAGGGGTGCAGCCCGCAATTCCCACACGAGCTGCCCTGTATCCGCTTTAACGGCATACACAAATCCACCATGGCAACCAAATAGAGCAAGCCCACGATATATTGTCGGCGATAAATCCACACGACTGCGTGCAGTAAAGTTCCACAGTTGTTTACCGGTGGTCGCGTCCAGCGCAATCACCTCATGCGCATCAGGACGGGTCACAAACAAACGGCCATTAGCCACAGTCGGCGCACTAACAGGCCCTTTCACGAATGGATTTTCACGCCAATCAAATACGATTGGGCCATCAGGTAACGGAGTAGTTTGAAGTTTCACGCTCCATTGAATATCGAGCTTGGTCGGCCCGGCAGCCACGGTGCTGCCGCTGCGCCAGCGGTCACCCCGATATGTCGACCAATCTGTCTGCGCAGGGTTTTCCACAGCAATCTCTGTGGCCTCCGCACCTTTCACTAGAGGAAAATCGACCTGATCAATGGGTATTTTTAGTGGACTATTAGCCTTCGTCGAGGCCGGAGCCATGGCCACATACCCGCGGAGCATCGGCCAACATGTGCAGTGCTTGGGTGTCGTATAAATCAATCCATTAGCCGGCACCCAGCCATTCTCGCGCGAACAATTGGCCTTGGTAATGCGATTGGCTATCGTGTTGCCCGTCTTCATGTCGGTCATGTCCAGCACCCCGGCAAATACATAGCGTGGCGTGGCCACCGGTGGGAAGCAATGAGCCAATCCCGCAGGGTGTGTCCGCAACACCTTGCCGGTCTTGGGATCCAGAGCAGAAACCTGGATTGGAGAACGTGTGGTGCTTTCCTTGGTGGTGGTATTCTCCTTACCCCCGTGCAGTATCCATAAATCTCCATCAGAAAACATCGCGCGCGCCTGTCGCTTATGATTCATACCCGGCGCAAAGTTCTTTTCCCATGCCAGCTGACCGTTCTCACTGGAAAGAAGGTGTAACGCGTTGCCCGCATCATGATCACTGAGTGATGATTCCTCATAAGCCACATGCTCTCCATGCATCACGGTTCGGTACACTCGTTTCAGCCAGGGAAAATGCGATGCCTGCCATTTGGTTTTGCCGGTGGTAAGATCCACGGCCATCGCCTCAGCCTGTTCCCCGCGACTCAGCCGACCCCGGATGTAGCAAACGGTGTTATTGGCCGCAGCCAGATTACGTGGATCATTGGCTGGTTGCCGCCAAAGTTGCTTGGCCGTCTGGGTACTAAAAGCCGTCACATGCTTTTCATCGGCCACAATCACGATATCACGATGATAAATTACTTCATCAGGCTCTCCTAAATCGGGGTACGTATTTACCACTTTGCCTGAAGCCGCCTCCATGGCCGCAAGCTTGCCCCGCACGATGGCAAAGAGATACTTGCCCGAGGCCACCGGACGCGCCCGAGCGGGGGAGAGTTTGGGTAAATTGAATTGGGAATCATTGAGCTCGCCTTTCATCAGGTCACGATGCCAGAGACGCAACCCGTTAAAACTGTCACGTGCCAGTACACCGCCATAAAAATTGCGACCACCGTCACTCACCAATCCTTCCACCTCAGCCATTGCTGCTGCAACCCAGCGCACCCGTTCAGGCGGCCCAACCGCTGTGTCTCTTGAAACCGCATTACCACTTGCCCCATGCCGCGGATGCGACCACGTATCCATGTTTTCAGGCCAAGGCTTGCGCGCGTGCAAATTATCGTCCTTGGTTTTCGTAATATCAACGAACCCTGCAGATTTAAGGTCTACCATCTTCAACCCGGTCTTTGCAGTCACCACCAAAGCTCCTTGAGGAACCAGAACACGGAACACCTCCGATAAAGTAATTTTCGCCGGCACTTGTATAGTAACGGCATTAACCAGGTTTTCAGTATAAGGCAAATGCAAGGGATCGGCTAATGTCTCGGCTGAAACCAAACCGTAAATATTGACTGCCTTTAATTCTCTCCGTGCCTGAGCGACAGCATCAGGGTTGGCATCAACATAATGAATAATATATCGGCCGCTGACAGCCAATCGGCCACCCAGTTTGGCGTCCCCTCCCAGTTGCACAACCAATCCGCCCGGCGTCTGCGGAAGAAAAAGATCTGCCCCTTGAACTATCCCACCAAGCAGACACGCCATAAGAAAAAAATTCCGGAAGAAAGCAGCTTTCATGATGACCAAGTCTACGGTCTGGTTCAGGCATGGTCAATGCCAACACTCCCTGGTTTTTTGAGGAAGATAACTCCCCTCAACGCTCTGAAAGAGACTTTCTTTTTGCGGTCCAGAAAATAGCGTTGGCGAGCATGCTACGGAAGTTTTCGTTTTCGAAGTCCTTAGGCACGCCCAGCGAAGTGTAGAAAGTGCGGCCACCCTTCCAAGTGTTCACCCAACTGACCGCATGCTTGTCTGTATCAATGTCGCCATGCTGTAACACCATCGTGCCCTTGGTTAAGGGTCCGGCCTTGTAAAGCTTATCGGAGGTAATTTTGCCTACGCCCTTCAGTATGGGATGCTTGCCCAAATTGGTTACCTTCACCGAACCATCACCAAAGTGCCCCTGATAATTTCCTCCGATCACTTGCCGATCGAAAATCTCGTTGTCGGCCTTCTGAAAAGCATGACTTGCGGTGCGCACACCCACGATGGGTTTACCTTTCTCCCAATGTGCACGAATGAGTTTCATCTGCGGCTCAACCAGCTTCATGCGCCGTGCAAAAACAAACAACACATCCGCTTTCTTGAGTGCATCAATGTTTGGTAATTCCTTAATACCATCATACCCCCATGAAACGCTGCATTTCATATCGTGATGCTTCTCCAGCCACGGGATGAATTTTTTTAGCGACTCCTCGCTCTTATACTCCCGCGCCCCGGATATGAAATGAATCTTGAGCACCGCCGCTTCAGAGAACGGGGCGAGGGCAATCACTGTGAGCCAAAGGATGAACCGTGTATTCATGAAGTGTCCAACGACAGTCTGCTCTGTCTCAACACGAATGGCAACGTCATTACCACTTCATCCCTCCACGAGAAACCCTTCTCGGTCAGGCGGCCGGAAATGAATGAATTTCACACTTATTCCTTAATCAATTCCTTTTCAAGAAAAACCAGATCCTTCTCAGTCAGCCCGCGCCTTTCATGCACATGCAGGATTCGGCAGGTTCCATCCTCCTCGCATTCTTCAATATTCTTTTTACTGTCATCAACAAAGATGGCTTCCTCGTAACTAATACTCCCTGAATCCATCTCCTCGGAAATAACCTTGTGTTTCTTTCCCCTAAAGCGTTTTAGAGCTTCAGAGTCCCTCCCAAAGATGGCCCCTTCTTTAAAAAACCCGATTAAGCCGACACGGGTAAGTGATTCTTTTATCACAGCAGTGTAGCCGTAAGAGACAATTATGCATTTAGCCTCTGCTTGAGCCAGCCGTTCAAAGTGCTTCTTCAACCGCGCGATCCGTTCTTCCCCTCCAAATGCATCAACAAAAAACGGGTCGCTTTTTTCTGAAACATCATCAGCCCCTTTAGTTTCGTGAAAGATGTGTATTACTGGAAGGGTCTGGTCAAAATCATAAAAAACAATCCTGAGCGACTTTTGAGTTTTTTCTTCCACAGGCAAATCCTTTTCTGTTGGTTTATTTTGGTAGAGAGGAGGATCGGAAGGTCCGCACCCACTGGCAAACAGGAAAGTCATGATCAAAAGAATAATAGTCTGCCTCATGCCCCAACTCTACCCCGTTCCCTTGTCAGTTCAAGTTCGCACCAGCGAAGCACCAGAGGTTCCCTGCAAAATCGTGCACCAATAGAAGGTTGCCCGTAATAACCGGGGAGGTCTTGATGGGAGTTCCCAAAACGTATTCCCAAACCACCTGCCCCTTCTTGTTCACCGCACGC
>CAZHJW010000075.1:0-10390 GCA_964533265.1 uncultured Pedosphaera sp. | reverse complement strand
ACTATTGACACTGCCCAGCATTTTTGCTGTGATCCGCCTCCCTTTTCACGAATTTTTTGGATTTTATTTATGTATGCAGTATTCGAAACCGGCGGCAAACAGTACCGCGCCTCAGCTGGCGATCTGGTTAAGGTCGAGATGCTTGGAAGTGAAAATGGGGCTACGGTCAACTTCGATCGCGTGTTGCTTGTCAATAACGATGGAGAGGTCACCGTCGGCACACCAACAGTGGACAATGCCTCGGTTACTGCCGAAGTAATTGAAGCCGAACGGAAGGACAAGAAGCTGCTTATTTTTAAGATGAAACGGCGCAAAACTTATCGCCTCAAGAAAGGCCACCGTCAGCGCCACTCTGTCATAAAAATCACCGACATCAAGGCCTAATCCAAGATTAATTATGGCACATAAAAAAGGACAGGGCTCCTCCAAGAACGGTCGCGACAGCAACGCTAAAAGACTGGGGCTCAAGCGCGGCAACCAGCAGCTTGTCGAAGCAGGAACCATCATTGTGCGCCAGCGCGGCACCCAGCATATTGCAGGAGAGAATGTTGGCATGGGGCGTGACCATACACTCTTTGCCCTGCAAACCGGTCGTGTACGCTTTGACCGCAACAAGGGAAAGAGCCGAGTGAATATCGACCGGGTCGAGGTTGTGCAAAACTAGCTGCCACGCCAAACATAGTTTCAATGGCGAGGTTCCCCGCCTCGCCTTTTTTGTTGTCTTAAACACAATCACGCCATGTTCGTTGACCAAGTGAAAGTCTATGCCCGCGCCGGCCACGGTGGACCTGGGTGCGTATCCTTTCGCCGGGAGGCATTCGAGCCGAAGGGTGGCCCCGACGGAGGTAATGGTGGATGGGGCGGCAACGTCATCCTTGAAGCCAGCCACGATCTCAATAACCTGATCGCTCAGTTCTACGTACCGCGCCTCGTAGCCAAAAATGGGAATCCGGGTGAAGGGCAAAAGAAAAGCGGTCATGCCGGTAAAGATCTCATCATCAAAGTTCCCTGCGGCACGATCGTCTGGAAATTACCTGACCCGGAAGCGGAACAAGAAGATCCTGATCCCGAACTAGTTCAAAATGGAGGAGGAGAACGGGCGCTTTTAATCGATTTCGCCTCCGAACCGGTTGACGAAGATGAGGCCACCTCAACACCAGAACTCTCCATTGGTGAAGATGCTGAGATGGTCACCGATCTTACTGAAGATGGACAGCAATTTACCCTCTGCAGTGGAGGGCGCGGAGGAAAAGGCAACCATCACTTCACTTCCTCCACCAATCAAGCCCCACGTCATTCCCAACCTGGCGAACCTGGTACTGAAGGTCATTATCTCCTAGAGCTGCAAATGGTGGCCGATATCGGCCTGGTCGGATATCCCAACGCCGGCAAAAGCACATTGCTCAACGCAATTTCCCATGCCAAGCCCAAGATTGCCCCTTATCCCTTCACGACCCTACATCCACAGATTGGAGTAGTGGAAATGGATGGCTGGGAACGCTACACCGTGTGCGACATCCCTGGCATCATTGAAGGCGCACATAACGATGTAGGTTTGGGGCACGCTTTTCTGCGGCATATCCGCCGTTGTGACACCTTATGCATCATCCTTGATATGGCCGGCATTGACGACCGTGACCCGTGGGATGATTACCAAAAGATTCTCTTTGAACTGAAACAATACGATCCTGATCTCGTGGCCAAACCACACCTTGTAGCCGCCAATAAAATGGATGAAGACGCCGCAGAACTAAACTTAAAGGATTTTCTAAACCGCTTTCCTAACGTGGAAGTCATGGAAATTATGGCGGCCATTGATGAAGGAATCCCTGAACTCAAGGAACGGTTCCGCCAAGCGGTGAAATCGTAAATGCCCTTTCCCCTCAAGACTCCTTCACCTATTCTCTGCGGCCCATGTTAAGAGCTGGAATTGTTGGTCTGCCCAATGTTGGTAAATCCACCTTATTCAATGCGCTAACCCGCACCCGCAAGGCTGAATCAGCCAATTATCCCTTTTGCACCATCGACCCCAACGTTGGCGTGGTAACCGTACCGGATGATAGACTAGCTCCGCTCGCCAAAATAGAGAATTCCGCCGAAACCATTCCAGCAACGGTTGAATTCGTGGACATCGCAGGCCTTGTAGCCGGCGCTTCCAAAGGAGAAGGGATGGGCAATCAATTTCTCAGCCACATCCGCGAAGTAGATGCGGTGGTGCAGGTTGTGCGGTGCTTTGAGGATACCGAAATCCACCACGTAACCGGCAGCGTGAATCCGGTACGCGATATCGAAACGATTATCACCGAACTCATCCTCGCCGATCTGGAAAGTCTTCGCCGGCAAATGCCCAAGCTCGAAAAAGATGCCAAGCGGGGAGACAAGGAAGCTTTGGCCAAGCTTGCTCTAGCTCAAAAATTGGAGCCTCATTTGGATCAAGGTAAACCCGCCATTACCCTTGGGCTTGAAGAGGAGGAGAAGCTCATCGCCAAATCCCTTTTCCTCCTGTCAGGCAAGCCCACTATTCTGGCTGCCAACGTAAAGGACAGTGACTTGGCAGAGGCGGACAGCAATCAGTACGTGGAAACTGTGCGTGCCTATGGGCGCGAACATCATGGATGCGACACAGTGGTTATCAGTGCGCAAATTGAAAGTGAACTGGCTGATCTCGATGAAGCTGACGCCAATGAATTTCTTGCTGATCTTGGTATCACCGAAAGTGGAGTCGGCCAACTCATCAGGGCAGCCTATCATCTCTTGGGACTGCGAACCTACTTCACTTGTGGTCCCAAGGAAACTCGAGCTTGGACCATCCATATTGGCGATACGGCCCCTCAAGCTGCAGGGGCAATCCACACAGATTTTGAGCGCGGATTTATAAAGGCTGAAACAGTGGGTTATGAGGACCTCATCGCTCACGGGTCCATTCAAGCCGCCAAGGAAAAGGGGTTATATCGTCAGGAAGGGAAAGATTATGTGGTGCAGGACGGCGATGTGATCCTCTTTAAATTTAACGTCTGAAACTAGTCGCTTCTCATCTTGGCCAGCTGTTCCTGAATTGAATCAAGCCGGTCCTCCAGTAATTGCCACCGTTCTGCTTGATCAATTTTTTCCTGTTCGTGATTAACCGTCAATTCCTCGCGTAAATGGCTCACCATTTCCTCAAGCCGATCATTGTTGTCAGCCGTCATCTCATCCACAAAAACAGCATTCGCCAACGATAATCCGAGGATTCCTCCCACCAATACCGATAATACGAAATATCCCCGTACCAACGCTACTGTAGTGGAGCTGAGCCCTCCGGCGGCCAATGCATCAGGAATCTCGTACCACCCCTCGACGGTGAATACCTTGAAGAGGGAATAAGCAGACTTGATGGGGTCACCGAAATAGTCTGGAGCAATATCATCAAAAAGGACATTGGCGCCCATGGCTAAAACAATATTTAACACTGCAAGCGCCAGGAACACTGCCGCCGATGCCTTCAGCGCCCGGATTATTCCTGCACACGTTTGCTCTATATTCGGAACAAAATGCATGATCCTGACAAAGCGGAGAAAACGGCCCACCAATAGCACCGAGAAAAACTCTACATTCCCGGAAATAAACGGCTGCAAAAGCGAAGGAGAACTTCCCGCAACAATAAAGAAATCCATCTTATTCCACCCACGTGCCCAATAACCACGAAATGTATCGCGCTGAATCTTAATGATCGCTTCCATCACGCAATACAACAAACACACATAATCCACCCAGCCCAGCCAATCGCCTGTCGCCTCACGAAAAGAAGCGAAGCCGGCGAGTATCAGAATTATCGCGTTGAGTCCGATAATGCTCATTACGACTGACTCGGACACGAGCCAATCAAGTTTATGTTTTCGCTCTTCCACGTTATCGTATCACTCGTTGAACGCCTTTGCCCGGTTCACGGATTCACAGCACGCCTCCTCAGACGCCTCACTTGCGTTGGTTTCGTCAGCCTTCTTATCCAAAAAAAACACGAATTCCAATTGGGCGTTGTCGTTCTCGTGCTCGTTCGCAAACTTTCGCATAATTCCCAATGGGGTGATCACCTTTTTCCCGAGCACTTCTTCCATTTGGAAATCCAACAGCCCTTCGTAGGCGTGATAGACCAGCTCACTGCAAACCAATTTCGAGGAGGTGTTAAAGTCAAAATTAAAATCATAGGGTCTTCCATAAAGCTCGAAAGCACGGCGAATTGCATCTGCTTTTTCCGAGGCTAACAACAACCGTGGCCGTAGTACGGCAACATAATCTGCATGCAATGAATGTTCCGCGCTCGCGAACACAACTCCATCGCTAATCGCCTCAAGAATAACCCGGTCCTGCCCGTCTTCTTTTTCCATGTACGCATTCCATGCCGCACCGGGTTTCCTCTCAGGTAATTTCTTCAGGTCCGAAACAAGCCCTTTCTCGAGCTCCTCCAATTGCTCTTCCGTCCCAACATAAAGCGCTGTATGAGGCCAGAAGCCGGGGAGAAAGGCATTGGAAAGATACCAGTTGCGGCGCTCGAGAATAATGTCCCCGGGCTGTAGTTTATATTTCTTGAGCGTCCGCTGGACAAGCGGCACCGGAATAAACGGCTGGCGCCTTACAATGCGCGTATCCCCAACAAAGGTTGCGACCAGCTCCTGTGCTCCGTATACCGGTTTGTATGCATCTTCTTTCAATCGGCGGCCCACGCGCGACAACCATGCTATACTGTAGCTAATGGCTTTTGTTTTCTCCTCAACCACAATTCTGCCGTCCTGAATTTGGCCATAAAGCCATTCCAAATCTTCCTCAGAAAAAACCTCTTCCTCCTCCCATTTGGCCCGGTTTTCGTCAAACACTCGCCCTTGCTCTTTGAACTTTTTAATGTGATCGCGTGAAGCAACACTTTGGTACACTTCTTCAAACATTCCGGGCCTTAAACCCAGCTCACCCTCGTTTAGCTTCGCACGCGCATGTTTATTGCCCATGTAGTCCAATACAAATTGTCGACCCGCCGCCAATGCAACTGCTGCAGATCCATAACCCAAAAGATATGCCTGGGCCCGGGCTCCCTCTTCCTTCACTGAGTCATAGCTAGAATAAAAGACTGCCATCTGGATAAGTACTTCGCGGTGATACAGGTACTCAGCAAATAAACTCCGAATCTCACTGTCTTGTGTTGGCGTATACATTACGCGCCCTTCCTTCGCCCAGTTTGAACGAATCTCATTATCAAGTTGCTCTGATTGCTTTTGAAGTTTCCCCAAGCCCTCGGTCAGTTCATATAACTTTTTGAAATCGGTTGTGATTCGTTCTTCCAGCTTTTCGTTAGCCAATGACCCCAACGCCTGCGGCATTAATTCAAAAGGGCTGGGTGGCGGCACAGATAAACGGCCGACATAAAAACTTCCCGCTCCCAGCACCACCAATCCTGTTGATATTAAGGCCGGTCGCATCCAGCGTGGCAGAGGACGTTGAACCTTTGGGTGAATCTTCATCCAGCGGCGAATCAGGACCAGCGAGCCGGCCACCGCACCCAGAGCCATGAATCCCAATAATGCCGACCACCATGTGGGAAACGAAGCAAGTGGGTTGGGCCTAAATGCCAAGCCTCCCAACAGCAATCCAAGTCCAGCTGTGAACCCCAGCGTGGACCGACCCGACTCCCATTCCCAACGCGCTCCTGAACGCCATAACACTTGCAACCACCCCAACCCCACTGCTGCCACTATCGTGGCCCACCACAACCGCCAGCTGAGCAAGGTGGGATGTACCCGCCATGTTTCTGACCATACCAACAACTGGAAAAAAACCTGTGAAGCCACCACAAACCCAAGCGCCACCAACCCCAGTCTCGTCAGCGAACCCTCCACAGGGTGCGCCATGCGGGCAAAGGCGGCACCGGTAAGCACGCCGAAGGCACAAAAGGCCAGCTGACCCATGGGAGGCGGAAAACGGCCCAGTAAAAAGCCAGCCAGCAGGAGCAAAAACATGACGAGCACCGCGCTCCATTGGATCATCCGATACCAAGGCCGCCATCCAACCGCCTTTTCGTCAACCGACATTGCCGCATCCTAGTATAAATGTGTTCGTTTTCCAATTCGCAAATCCGTTTGCACATTCTTCCCTGAAGACTACCATCGCCCCTCCATGAAATTTTGCCTGAATACCAGTACGATCAAACCGCAACCTTTGCTCCGAAAAATTGAATTGGCTGGTCAAGCCGGATACGACGGCATCGAACTCTGGGTCAATGACGTGTATGATTTTATTGGACGTGGAGGTGAAGTACGCGAAGTGGAGCAGGCACTGTCCGATCATGGTCTCATCGTCCCGAGCATGATTGCTATACGACAATGGGGAGAAACCAATGGATGGGAATATGAACTGATTAAAGATGAAGCCCGCCGCCGATTTGCTTTAGCCGCACGTTTAGGAGCCCCTTTCATGGTCGCAACCCCTCCCTTGGAGATGGACGGGCAGGATCATTTGCCTGAACGGTACCGCGACCTCCTGCAGATCGGCCGTGAAGAAGGGATCAAGCCCACTTTTGAGTACATCAGCTTCTTTAAAAGCGTGAACAATCTGGCCGATGCCTGGCGAATTGTGCAACAGACGAACGATGACGACTCCTCCATCATTCTCGATGCCTTTCACAATTGGAATAGCAATTCTTCACTCGATGATCTGCGGGCTATTCCGGCGGAAAAAATAAGCCACTACCATATCGACGATGCGCACCCTGAAATCGCGCCGACTGAACAAAAAGATCCCGACCGCGTGATGCTTGGTGAGGGTCAGATTGACCTCGCGGCAGAACTCAAAATCCTAAAAGGAACCGGCTACGACCGCACCATGAGCCTCGAACTCTTCAATGAAGCCCTTTGGGAACAGGATCCTTTGGATGTAATCACCACCGGTCTGGAGCGCATGAAGTCACTCTGGGCGAATGCCTAGGCGAAATAGTACATCATAAAGACAGCACTGGAGGCTAGGAGACCCGCCCAAAAGAGATCCTCCCGCAGAAAGCTGTAGGCCCGACCCTTGGCCGCCGCAGATAACACCACCTTGAAGAGTGAATCGAGAAACATCATAAAAGTCCAGATGGCCCCCAATACTCCCGCTGCCATGGGGGTGATAATTTTGCCCGTCATCAGGACTGCCAACAAAATAAAGATCAGCGTGGAGCCAAGAAGTTTCATGCCGAAGTGCTGCAAATCCGCTTCCCGCATTATTCTTAGCCCCACCCAAGTGTATTTGGCCTTCGCCTCATCCGGTTTGGAGAAAAGACTGATTGCTACATTGGCGATTACTGCGCATACAAATGCTACGAACACGGCATGAAAGGCGTTTAGGTTCGAGCCAAACCGCATGCCAATCTCTCTGGCAATCGAACCTTCCCCTGCCACAATCCAAGAATAGAGGTCGGGCAATCCGTAAGACACAACAACCCCGGTAATGATTGAAGCAAAGCCGGCCGTTGGGGTGGAACGTGCCCATAACATCCCCATCATAAAGGCTGCCACCAGGCCTGAAACCAATTTGGCCTGATTGCTTAACACGTATTCAATAAACGGCTCATTGGTATTGGGATCAAAGACCACAATGGTCAGAATTGCCGAGCCAAGCACGAGAATTCCAATGATGATCTTACCCAACCGCACCAGTTTTTCATCGCTGGCTTCAGGATTCACAAACCGCTTGTAGCCATCAAAAATGATCAGCGTAGCGGCCGAATTCATCATCGAATCCACGCTGGAAAGGATAGCCCCAATTAAACCAGCGGCAACCAAGCCCACCAAGCCCGGCACCGCCAAAGGAGCAACCACCTCTCGTATCAACATGGGGAACGCCGTGTCACCTGCCAGTTGCACGCCGGGCATAAGCTGTTGGAAGAGGTAATACGCTGCAATACCTGTCCCAACGGAAATGAACGGGATCAAGAGTTTCGCAAAACCGGCGGTTATAATTCCTGTCCGGGCATCTTTCAGCGATCGCGCTGCTAAAGCTCTCTGAACTATGAATTGGTTGGCCCCCCAGTAATAGAAATGGAGAACCAAGACGCCTGAGAGCATTCCTGTCCATGGATGCTTCGGATCATTCATGGGTTTGTAAAGATGCATCAGATTCTTGCCCGGAACAATCTGATCCAAATGATTCTGGTCGAAATGAATCATCATCGACCAGCTGCCGATGAGATTGTGGTTGAAGGTGCACCAGGCAACGATAAGCATGCCCAATAGAATTAGCACCGACTGAATAACATCGGTTATAATGACCGCTCTTAGTCCTCCGACAATCGTGTAGGCACCTGTCACTAGAGCCATAATAAGGATGCCCCAGATATAAAGCTTGTGATCCACCTCAACTTTTTTGAGCAAACCCCATTCTGCTTCCACCGAAGCTTTCTGATTGTTCACTTCCTTAAAAGAAGGCGGCTCTCGTTCAGGGTAGAGTTTTTCATATGCTTTGATGTAACTCTCTTCTGTGAATGCCCCAGTTTCTGTTGCCTTGTGAATCGGCGCATATTTTTCCCAAGCCTCCTGAACCTCTGTTAGAATTTTCCTGTCTTCGTCGCTTGGCAAATCAGACAATTTGATTGGCATCTTTCCCGTGTTCTCCAACTGGGACGCATACTGGGCTTGAAGAATTTCAGTTTGATCTACCAACAAGATATTAACTGCACGTGATCCCAGATAGAAGGCCGGCAGCATCATCACCAGCACAATAATAGTCACCATAATGGCGGCGTAAGCCACGCGGCTACGGTCATCAAAGCGACGGTTCAAATAATCTGAAAGCGTGTAAATATGCAGCTTGCGGTAAACCGGCAAAAAGAAATAACACAACAGGAGCAAGCCAGCGATCGCTGTAATCTCCAGGTGACTGATAACAAAACCAGCTCCAAAGCCCACGGCCATCATTCCGACCATGTGATTGGCCGAAACGTTGGAACCGAATATGGAGCCGGCCACTGCCCACCACGGCGCATCCTTGCCGGCGAGATAATAATCTTGGGTACTCCCTCCGTCATTACGGCCCGCCCACAAGCCAATGGCCATCACTCCAAAGAGGATTCCGAAAAAAACAATAAAATCGGCTGTTGAAAGAATGCCTTCCATGGCGGGTTTTGCAGAACGCGACCCTGCCTTATTCTAATTGGAATTCCAATGACAAAAGCCTTGCCCACGGGGAGTAGGTGGACCACCTTTTGCGCTTATCCAGTTTTTATGAAACTCATTATATCCTCTCTCCTTTTTATCGTCCCTTTTGACTTGCCCGCACAAACCCCGCAATGGATCTGGCCGGATCGCGCGGAGAAAACTGAAACCGTGTATTTCCGCAAAGTCGTGGAGCTACCAACTGGCAAAATTAAGTCAGCCAAGCTGCAGGCCACCTGTGATAACAGCTTTTCCCTGTACGTGAACGGCAAGCCCGCACTCGCTGGAGAAAACTGGGGCAGCAATTATAGCACTGACATTGCCAAGTCGCTCACCGCCGGCAGCAATGTCATCGCCGTGGAAGGCCGCAACCAGGGCGGTATCGCCGGGTTTGTGGCACAACTTGAGATCACGATTGATGGGAAGAAAACCACCATTGTTACGGACTCCTCCTGGACGGCAACCCGCACATTCTACGGCCAATGGAAGAGTGGCAAAGGCAAGGATTGGGCCAAAACGATATCCACCGGGAAGATGGGCGATGGACCGTGGGGCAACGTGTTTGCCGGCGTGGCCCGTGGCAGCAGCGCGCCCGGCGATGGCGGTGCAATCAAGGTAGCAAAAGATTTCAAGGCCGATCTCCTCTACACTGTACCCAAGGGCGAGCAGGGCACGTGGGTGGCCATCTGTGCGGATGACAAGGGACGACTGATTGCCAGTGACCAAGGCAACAAGGGTCTATATCGGATCGACGTGAGTGGTGAAGATCCAAAGGTCGAGAAACTAAACATAAACATCTCCAGTGCCCAAGGCCTGCTCTACGCCCACGGTGCTCTGTGGGTAAATATTAATGGCGGCGGTGCTTCCGGCGTCCATCGTCTTACCGATACCAACGGAGACGACCAGTATGACAAGGATGAACATATTATGCCCCTACGCGCTGGGGGTGAACACGGCCCACACGCCCTCGTGCTGAGCCCGGATCAAAAACATATATACATGGTAGCTGGGAACATGACTCCCATGCCCAAGGAGAAATTCACCCACTCGCGCGTGCCCACCAACTGGGGTGAGGATCATCTACTCAAGCGTCTACCTGATGCCCGCGGCCACGCCCGCAACATCCGCGCGCCCGGCGGCTGGATCGCACGCTTCGACAAAGAAGGTAAAAACTGGGAGACCGTCGCCATGGGATTCCGTAACACCTACGACATGGCGTTCAACGTGGACGGCGAACT
>CAZHJW010000074.1:0-10464 GCA_964533265.1 uncultured Pedosphaera sp. | reverse complement strand
ATGTTCCTTGCTTTGCCTTCGCGCGCGACGGTGGTGCTCTGAACACGGGCCCAACTGGTTCAGGTGCGCAAGGCAGGGGAACACGCGGCAACTCGGAAACTACGCTTTCCTCGTTCTTCAGACACATGGGAAAGCCAGCTGTAATGTACGCCGATGGCCATTTGGAAATGAACATAGTTAGCGAGCTGACACCGGACCGCTATGTGCCCAATCCTTACGGATTAAGCAAATGGAAGGGATACTCAGGAGGAAGATATACCAAACCTCCTCCTTACGATTTCAGTACTGCCAATATCGGCTGGTAAAAGGCTTTCACACAAACCTACATCCGCATTCTCTTCCACGGCATGCGGTTATGAATCACATATTATAATTTGTTTTATATTTTATATTTATATCTTTCTTGCAAAGAGGGCTTTTCGGGTTATTTTTGTTTAAACCCTTAATGAACATGAAAATATTATTTGTACCCCTATTAACGGCCGCCTTCATCTTTGGCGGGTTATTCACTGAATCATCCACTTTTGCTAATGACAAAAAAGAGCCCTCGGAAAAGCCTGCTAAAAAGAAAAGTGCTTTTTTTCCGTTTCGCGGAGTGATCAAGGCGGTGGATGCCAAGAAAGGCACCCTCACCCTGCCGGGCGCCAAAGGTAAACCCGATCGCATCTTTGTATTGGCAAAGAAAGTAAACCTCACGCTTGACGGTAAAAAAACCGCCTTCAAGGATATCAAGGCCAAGATGTGGGTTGGAGGCCGCGCCAAGCGCCTCTCGGAAACTTCCGTCGAGGCGGTCACGGTGAATGTGAAAACCAAAAAGCCTGAACGAAAAAAGAAACCGGCAGAAAAAAAAGAGGAATAAACTATTTGTTTTCCATACTCGGCAGGCCCTTGGGCCTGCCTTTTTTATGATGCTCGAGGATGATATTGATCATGCACTTCACGCAACCGTTGACCGGCAACATGCGTGTAGACTTCAGTGGTACTGATACTTGCATGACCCAGTAGTTCCTGAATAACCCTCAGGTCCGCACCGTTTTCCAAAAGGTGCGTCGCAAAGCTGTGCCGCAACATATGGGGTGTAACATTACGACCAATACCCACCCGAGCCACTCTGGCCTTGATCCGCCCCCAGATCGTGGAAGCGGCAAAGGCAGTGCCACGTTGCGTGAGGAAGACATTGGCCGGGGAACGTGGTTTGACCAACTCTGGACGGCCAACTTGCAAATAGTTTTCAATAGCCTCAATAGCAGGACGGCCCAGCGGTATTACACGCTCCTTGTTACCCTTACCAATAACAGTGACAAAACCATCTTCCAGATGCAGTTGCTCCAAACGTAGATTGCGTAGCTCAGCCAAACGCAGGCCGGAAGCATAGGCTAATTCAAGAATGGCAGTGGTGCAGAGTTCGGTGGAATTAGCTTCAACAGGGGGCTGAAGAAGCTTTTCGATGTCCAAATCCGACAATGCCTTTGGCAACCGCTTCCAGCGTCGCGGCAGGGAAAGGTTTTCGGCAATATTGGCAATCACCAATTCTTCAGCGGTGGCAAACTTATAAAACGCCCGCAGCGCAGCGATCTGCAAGTAAACCGATTCAGGACTCAGTTGATCTCCCTGCTTACCCTGCCCCTCCGGTTTACGATCGCGTTCGTGCTTTAAGAATTCGGTAAGATGCTTTCGACTAATAGCCTGCCAGTCATTCAATTTGCGGCTTTCAGCCCACTGCACAAACCGATTCAGCAATGCCGCATAGGTCTTTTGGGTTTGAGGAGACTGCCCTTTTTCATGGCGAATGTGCTGCAGGAAATCTTCAACCGCAGCATTCACAAAGCCTTGCCGGTAAGCCGCTCATAGGCCTCAAGATAACGGGACTGAGAACGCTCCACGATTTCCTCAGGCAACGTTGGCCCAGGCGGAGTCTTATCCCAGTCCAATGTCTCGAGGTAGTCACGGACGTATTGCTTATCAAAGGAGAACTGGCCGCGACCGGGCTCGTATTCATCAAGCGGCCAAAACCGCGAGCTATCCGGCGTAAGAACTTCATCAATGAGAATCACTTCCCCATCCAATTCACCAAATTCAAACTTGGTGTCAGCGATAATGATACCGCGTTCACGGGCATAATTACGTGCCTCGGTATAGATTTTGAGGCTTAGATCGCGAACCTTTTCCGCTGTTTCTTGCCCTACAATCTCCACAGCTTTTTCGAACGAAATATTTTCGTCATGCCCTTCATCAGCCTTGGTACTCGGGGTAAAGAGTGGCTCTTCAAGCTCAGCTGACTCCAGCAAACCTTCGGGTAAAGGAATTTCACACACAGTTCCTTTCTTTGTATACTCCTTCCAACCACTACCCGTGATGTAACCTCGTACAATGCACTCGATGGCGAGGGGTTTGGCTTTTTTCACCACCATACTCCGTGATTCCAGGTGTATTAAATCCTCCGGAAAAGCATCATTCACTCTGTGATTGGGTACATGATCAGCAAAATGGTCGAACCAGAAGTGAGATATCTGAGTGAGCACCTCACCTTTTCGCGGAATACCGTTTGGCAAAATTACATCAAAAGCGCTAATGCGATCAGAGGCGACAAACAGGAAGTACTCGCCCATGTCGAACACCTCGCGAACCTTGCCGCTTTTCACTTTGTTTAGCCGGGGGATATCAAGTTCCAACAATTCATTATCGGGCATGCATGGATGTAGCCAATGCACTACCACTCATGCAAGTGAGGGAAATTCACAATTCATTCACGACTCATGGCCAACCTCGACATTGACCGACTCTCCAGTTATTTTGGGGCTGTGAATGTTCTGGTCACCGGGGGAGTGGGGTTCATCGGCTCTCATGTCTGTGAAAGACTACTTGATGCAGGCCACACGGTATGCGCACTGGACGATCTAAATGATTTTTACGACCCGTCCATCAAACAGAATACACTGCGTGAGCTTCAATCACGTGCCCAATCTTTCGCATTCGTACATGCAGACATCACCAACCGCATTGAGCTCAACGAAGTGCTGTCCAGTATGCCATTTGATCAAATCATTCACCTGGCAGCACGTGCAGGAGTGCGCCCCAGCCTTGAACAACCCGCGCTCTATCAACGTGTAAATGTTGAAGGCACTGTGAACCTACTCGAAGCTGCGAAAGAATGTGGGATAAATAAAATTACCATTGCTTCCTCCTCTTCGGTCTATGGGATCAACTCAAGGGTTCCTTTCAACGAGGCCGATCCCATTTTTAGTACCATCTCACCTTACGCCGCCAGCAAGCTGGCCTGTGAGGCTCTCGGCCACGTGTATCATCATGTACACGGCATGGATATCTGTATGCTGCGCTTTTTCACCGTTTACGGCCCACGACAACGCCCTGACCTGGCCATTCACAAGTTCGCCAAGCTTATGCAGAAAAACCAACCCATCACCGTATTCGGTGATGGCACTACTTCGCGAGATTACACATATGTAGACGACACGGTTGAAGGCGTGATCGCATGCACCGAACACGAATTCGGCTATGAGATCATCAACCTCGGAGAATCCCAAACCATCGAGTTGAACCGACTCATCGAACTGATAGAATCAGCTATAGAGATTAAGGCTGAGATCAATCACCAACCCGTACAACCCGGTGATGTCCCCATCACCTACGCCAATATTGAGAAAGCCCAGCGACTGCTCGGCTATAACCCTAAAACGCAAATCGAGGATGGGATACCGAAATTTGTGGAGTGGTTCCGTCAGCACAACGTTTGACCCATGCTTGCCGAGTTCGTTTATTGTTATCTGTTGCGTCCTTGGCCGCTCCGGCAGATTACTAACTGGACCATTCGGCAACTTCTACCCAAACAGATCCAATTCGGAGAAGCGATTGTTGTCCTAAACCCGAATGACCCTGTTGTTTCCGGAGCTTTGCATTTTGGTGTATACGAAAAGGCTGAAACACATTTCTTTGAATCCGCGTGCCGGAGTGGAATGACCTTTCTCGATGTGGGTGCAAATATCGGCTACTATACCGCGTTAGCCGCACGAGCCGTGGGCCCCAACGGCAAAGTCGTTGCACTCGAGCCCGATCCAGAGAGTTACAGTTATTTGGAGAAAACCATCGATGCTAATTCAGTTGGCAATGTGAAATCCTTTAGGATCGCTGCCTCTAATGCTCCCGCAAACTTGCCTCTCTTTATTTCAAAGGATAACCGCGGTGATAACCGGCTTTACGTATCAGCTGATAAAAGGCCGCGAATTGAAGTGGAAGCCCGGCCGATCGATGAATTACTCACTGAAAATAACATCAGTACTGTCGATCTGATCAAGATCGACGTACAAGGCTATGAACCCAAGGTCATCGCCGGACTGAGTGAAACCATCGCCCGATCCCCGAATCTTACAATCCTCACTGAATTTTGGCCCAAAGGCATCACTGAAGCCGGCGGTGAAGCTAAAATCTTTCTAGATGACTTACGTACACTAGGGCTCACACTTTATGAGTTGCGGTCGGACGGAAATCTTTCTGAATTAACAGATGACAATGATTTAATTTTTCGGCACCAGGGCCGTAAATATACGAATCTGGTGGGACGTAAGGAAAATAAGACACCTGAAGAATGAGCGAGGCGTCCACAGAATCCAAGACCGCTTTCCTTCGCCAAAGCGGCTGGATGTCAGCTGCCACTGCACTGGGAGGCACAACTTCATACGCTGTACATCTGTTCGCAAAAGACATGCCCGATACCGAATACGGAGCATTCACGACGATGCTGCAATTACTCAACCTTATAGCCATCCCGGCGATTGGACTGCAGGCGGTGTTTGCGATAAAGGCCGCCGAACGTAAAACCGAAGCCGATGACTTTCGCATTGCCCGTGAACAATTTGGAATCATCGTGGTGGTGTTGGCGGTGATGTTAGTTGTGTTTGGGTTAATTTACTTTAACCAGACGACAATCGTTACGTCACTTAAACTGCCATCAATTCAGGTTTTTGTTATCACCTTAACCGCAGGCATTTTCGCACTGCTGCTGCCCATGGTGTACGGGGTGCTTCAAGGAAAGCAGTATTTCCTTTGGCTCGGCTGGGCCACTCTTTCGCTTGGAGCGGTAAGACTGGCGGCGTTATTTGGATTATTCAAACTGCGGGATCCATCGGCACTTTATGGCATGCTGGCCGTAGGTTTGGGTTTTGCCTTCGCCTTTGGCTTGGCAATCAGTAGAGCAGGTCTACCCAAACTACATCCTATAGAATGGCTGAGCTCAGTAAAGCGGGTGGATTGGCGGGAACTAACTCGACAGTTTATTCCATTGTCGGTTGGTGCAGGCGCAGTAATCTACATGATGAGCGTGGATATGGTTATAGTGCAGAGATTTTTTAACGAGAAACAGACCGGCTTTTATGCTGCGGCTGGGATGATCGGGCGCGCACTGATCTTTTTTGTAGGGCCAATGGTGGCGGTAATGTTTCCCAAGATTGTTCGCAGTCGTGCTGAACAAAAACCAACCGATATACTAAAGTTTACAATATTACTCACCGGTGGATTATGTGTGACTGCCGTAACACTTGGCATCCTACTGCCGGAGTTGCCGTTACGAATAATCTATGATGAACCTTACTTAAAGGCGGCACCTTTGATACCTTGGTTCATAGCCGCGATGGTGCCATTGGCACTGGCAGCGGTTTTGGTAAACAACCTCCTAGCTCAAAAATATTACCATTCTGTGTATGGACTGGCAGGCGTATGTCTGTCCTACACCTTTGCCCTATGGCATTTCGCACCAAAGTTAGCCGAACATACGGCGGCAGAATTCAATGTGCTAGCGTACATTGGGGTGGTGAAAATCATCGGACTCAGCAATCTCGCCTTCCTGGGAGTTGCTGGAATGTTTACTTACCTCTGCCAGAAGTCTCAAGTGATCGACGTGGGGGAGGAGCATTGAGCTTTAAATAAATCCACGTCTCAAGCGGTCGCAATGGACGTAACCATTTATAGAATGGTGAATATACCAATCTCAGGCGAACCACCGACAAAAACATTACCAGCGACACGCGCCAAAGATTTGCAGTAACCTTGGACCCCAATTGATCGGTCCATTCAATGGGCACTTCCTTGATCGTGTAACCCTTACGTTTGAGCGAGACCAACAGGTTTACATCAAAAGCCAAATCGGCAATACGAAGCGATTCCAGAATTTCCTCCAGCGCTTCACGTCGCACGAGCTTGGCGGGGCATTGAGTATCGGCTAGTCCAAGCCAAAACAGTAGCTCTACAATTGTGTGGAATCCGCGACTAAACACGCGCCTCAGTTTCGTCTGGCTCTGGTGCAGCACGGAACCGGGCAGCCAGCGCGAACCGATCACGCAATCGGCATTACCCACCGCACCTTGTTTAATTAATTCATGAAAGGCTTTGGCGGGCGTAGCTCCGTCCGCGTCCACATAACCGGTGAACATTGCCTTTGCTTCAGTAGCTTTCTGGAAACCCTCGATTAAAGCTCCACCCTTACCAATGGGTTCCTCGAAATTAAGCGGCTCAATTTCTGGAAACTTCTTTGCCACCTCCTCTACAATTCCCAAGGTATTGTCACGACAGCCATTGAGCACCACCACCGCCCGAAATTCCCCATCATAGTTTTCCCGAAAATATTTGGCATAATCACACAATACAGGCCCAATACGCTCCTCCTCGTTATAAGCGGGAATGAGCAGCAGGACGCTCGGCTGAGGATGCGTGTCAGCCATCACAGAAGATTCACAGGATCAATATCCACGGTAAGGGTCACTTCATCCGGGAAGTTCAGGCTGGAGGTGATATCCGTCAAATGCCGGCTCAGTTCACTCATGCGGCCAGTTCGAAGCATAATTTGATAGCGGTAAAACGTCTCCGCCCGAAGCAACGGTGCAGGGGCCGGCCCAGAGATTTGCAGGTCGGTCAGCTTTTGCACAATGGGCTCAATTTGTTTCTTCAAGTGTTCCGCTGAAAAAGAAACCTTTTCCTCAGAACGCCCCCGAAGAGTGAGCATCGCAGCCCGTGTGAAAGGCGGGTAGCGCAACTGTTCCCGAAACTCCATCTCGGCCTCAAAGTAACCCTCATAATCATGCCGACGAGCAAATTGGATGGCAGGGTGCACCGGTGAAAAAGTCTGCACCACCACCTCCCCTTCCACTTCCCCTCGACCCGCCCGGCCGGCCACTTGCGTAAGCAGCTGGAAAGTCCGTTCCCCCGCGCGAAAGTCTGCCAAGTGTAGTCCGGTATCTGCATACACGATACCCACCAATGTCACCCGTGGGAAATGAAGACCTTTGGCGATCATTTGAGTACCAACTAAAATATCAATTTTACCGCGCCGGAAATCACCCAGAATACGGCGATAATCATCCTTGCGCTTAAGTGCGTCAGAATCCATTCGGGTGACGTTTGCATTAGGGAACAATTTTCGTAGAACATCCTCTACTTTCTCAGTTCCTAACCCATGAAAGCGAATTTTAGAAGAACCACATTTCACTTCAGGACAACGTTGCGGCGCCCGCGCATTATGACCACAAACATGGCAGCGCAGAAACTGTTCGCGACGGTGATACGTAAGGGAAAGACTACAATTCGGACACTCGGCAACAAAACCGCAATCGGGGCATTGCATGGACGTTGCGAAACCCCGGCGATTGAGAAACAGGATCGTCTGTTCGCCCTGCTCCAATCGATTATAAATAGCCTCTTTGAGACGCTGCGAAAAAATGGGCGGACCCTGATCATCCTTGGACTTCTCGGTGCACATATCCTGAACACGCACCAGCGGCATCTTTTTATCGTCCACACGGGTGGAAAGCGTTAGCAAGTTATAGCGTCCACGTTGCGCGTTGTGATAACTCTCCATGGAAGGTGTAGCTGAACCGAGCACCACCGTTGCCCCTTCACGCTGACCTCTCACGACTGCTACATCGCGGGCGTGATAACGCGGTGCTTCCTCCTGTTTGTAAGAAGGCTCATGCTCCTCATCTACGATAATCAAACCCAAAGGTTCTATCGGTGCAAAAATAGCCGAACGAGCTCCAATCACAATTTTTGCCCGGCCTTGCCGGATTTTATGCCACTCATCGTGCCTTTCACCCGTAGACAAATGACTGTGCAACACTGCCACCAACGTCTTAATCGGGCCACTACTGAAACGTGCCTTGAAACGTTCCACCGTCTGTGGGGTAAGTGAAATTTCTGGCACCAGTACAATCGCACCATTGCCTTGCTCCAGTGCATGTGCGATAGCCTGCAGGTAGACTTCCGTTTTTCCACTACCTGTTACCCCGTGCAGTAAAAAGAACTCGCCAGGCTTGTCATTAACCGCCTTCAGTGCAGCAGCCTGTTCGGGGTTGAGTTTAAGCGGACGAGTCGGGATTATTTCTTCTTTCGCATAAGGATCACGCTCGGAAATTTGCGGCGCGATCTCTACCTGCCCCCTGTCCTCCAGCTTACGAACCGTAGCTGCAGTAGTGCCGGTGATCTTGAGAAGTTCCTGAAGGGCAATAGACCGGTTTTGCTCAATGACGCCATAAATCTCCTGCTGCCTCTTGGTTAGATTCTCTACCCCTTCAGCACCGGGGAGCAGGCGTACAAAAAGGCGTTCTCGCCACCCTTCCTGTTCCTTACGTACTGCATCAGGCAGCACACTTTTGAGTGCTGTCTCAGGTGCACAGCAGTAATATTCGGCAATCCATCTGGCCAGTTCCAACACCCGTGGAGTTACCAGTGATTGAGCCCCTATGATCTTGGTAATGGGCTTGAGCGAATTATGCTCAGATTGTTGGGTTAAACTGGTTACACAACCCAATACCTCGCGCCGACCGAAGGGTACCTTCACCCGCGTCCCCACCTCCACCCGACCTTCCAATTCGGGCGGGATGGAGTAGTCGAACTCCTTGCGCAGGGCTATTTCCAGTGTGACACGCGCGACCACTCCTCGCACCCTCCCGATCCGTGCCTGCCGGGGCGAGTTTAATAAATTAACATCCTCGGATGGCGGCGAAACATCGTTCATTTTCAAAATCGTACGCTTTTATCGTATTTTCTCAAGACATAGGCCGCGATGCGTCACACATGGACCGCGATGTTTTGGGTAAGGTTTAGGTACGTATTGCTGCGCGGTATTCGCATTCCTACGCGTCTTTGATTTGAAGGCGTGTGAGATTGACCCTTTTTGCGTCCAAGCCCTCAAGGACTATCACGCGGAGGAATGATGGCGGTTACTTCGTGGGTAGCTGGTGATATGACACTTAGGCAACGCCTTTAACTGCGTGAGCTTCTCCAGCCTTAAGACCCTTGCCTCCCTGATTTAAGGGAACCCTCACTGGCAGTTTCTCTAATCGAAAAAATAATGACGCTAATCTGTAAGAAAACCAATTTGAGGGCGTATCAACATGTAGTTAAGAGTTATTTGAATCAAAAATTTGGTAAAAAAATGCAAACAAACACATTAAACACAGGAGAAACTGGCCGAAAGTCAGTCTACATATTTATCACACTTGCCGGATTTCTCTGCTTTGCAGTATCAGCCGGGCTCATGGGTTCGGATAACCCAAGAATTCAAGAAAATATCGAAGCCAGCAAATCCCCCGAAGCACAACAGTCAATCCGTGATCGTATAAAAGAACGATGGGATATGGGAACTAATGAGGCTAGAGAGAGGAAGGAAATTCAAAATCTTGTTGATCAGGCTGAAAAAGCTCAGTCGGTTGCACTCAACCGGCAAGATTCTAATTCCCACAAAATTCAATAACAGGAAACAACATGAATAATCGTCAAAAATATCAACCCCAAAAAAAATACAGGCTTATGTTAAAAAATAAATTATCAAGTATCGGTATAGTCACCGCGATTGCGGCATATATTCTGTTCCAATCAAGTATCATGGCAGAGGATGATGCCGGCATCGATCAACACGGCAGGCAGGTATTCGGCGCGCTCATACGTATTCACTATCCGGAATTGAATCCAGATGATGATAATGAAGTTCTGCACACACATCAGCAGGAGGAATCGAAAATCCTAGTCCTTGAGGACGGAACTTTTATTAAAGAGGGTGAAGTCAAAGAGGAAGGCACATGGAGTTATAAGGATACCCTACTCACATTAACCATGGATGATAAAGAATTCATGGTGTTTAAGGTAAAAGATAATGGGAAGACGCTTATCCTTATTGATGAGATGGACTTCATTGGGCAAGGGCTTAAACTTCTTGAGGAATTAGAGTCCCTTGAAAAAGAATTAGAAGGGTTGCACACAAAAAACGATCTTAAGCGTCAATTAGCGGATGCCGAAGAAAAACATAGAGTAGCCCAGAATAAGCTCCAAAAAGCCTTAAAAGAAAGAGAATTAGCGGCTAATAATGCTGAGAAAGCCAAGCAAGATGCTTTGGCGAAGGCTGCTATCGCTGAGAAAGCCAAGCAAGATGCTTTGGCGAAGGCTGCTGGCGCTGAGAAAGCC
>CAZHJW010000073.1:0-10551 GCA_964533265.1 uncultured Pedosphaera sp. | reverse complement strand
GTGGCAAAATTGGTGGGCCCTGTAGGGTTCGAACCTACGACCAAGGGATTATGAGTCCCCTGCTCTAACCGCTGAGCTAAGGGCCCGAGAACAGGGAAATTGCGAGATAACTAGGGATTTTTCAAGGCCAATTGATTATCCAGGTGAAATAGTTGTTTGCACATGATTGTTCATGAATGGCATCTAAATTGGCTCTTATTTGGCACCAGCTTCACTCAGTAGATCAACTATCTCAGAACTATCTCCAGACCGCGCCACTGACAGAGGAGTTTCATCGGGAAACTCGGGATTAGCCTTATTCGGATCGGCTCCTGCCTCAAGCAATAGTTTTACTGTCTGAGTTTTAGTTGCTGTATCTCCACCTTCTATCACTTCCATAAGGAGCGTAGAAATTTCCAGAGTTTGATTCGGATCGGCTCCCGCTTCTATTAACAGCTTTACTACCTCTGGACTCGAATTTTTAGAAACTGCAATGTAGAGCGGTGTAAATTCGGGAGACTTGGGATCAACATTATTCGGATTCGCTCCCGCCTCGAGCAATAGCTTCACCACCTCAGGACTACAAGACCAATCATAATGGTTTAGCAAATCTGAAGCATCAGCTCCGTGTGCTAAATACCCTCGCACTTCTGCCTCGGATTCTTCGCCTGAGTCGTCCACGCATTAGTAGAGTAATGCGCCTGTTCACGTCTGTATACTGTAAATTGACAGTATTTTTATAGTAGCCCCCAACGCCCTTCAAATCTTTCTCGATTACAACAACTCTGCTCATCCCCCCAAAGCATTGTCTCAGAGGGAACAGGGATTGGCACTTAATTGGCTGCCAACCAGTTCAGAACGCTCAGAATCAGGGGAAAAGGCAGAATCAACGAGGTGTTTTAAGTCCCCTGCTCTAACCGCTGAGCTAATGGCCCGCTCTAAAAGAAAATGCACTTACCCTTAAAGTCGATCCTTTGAAAAGTTTTTCAGGCAGCCACTCCCAAGTTATTATGAAAGCAATCGCTCATGAACGCCCCATCCTGTTTAACGCACCTTATTTGGAACCAGGAAGCCGGTAATTCTGTGGCGTGCGACTGGGCAACCTGTAATTCTGTGGCGTGCGACTCGGAGTATTGTGCCCCTGGGGTATATTATTAGGAACTTTGAAACCATGCGGCGCAAAGGCAGGCTTGGTGGAAGGAACATTGTGGGTGCGCTTTGAGATACTGCGGGAAGGAACCACAATAATGTAGGGCCTATAATTGAACGGGCTCACGTACACAGAACTGAATGGCCTCACAATCACAGACTGTGCTGATGCGGTATTAACTATGAGGCTAAAAGCGACTACTGCTAACAATTTATACATATCTGCTTCCCTTATTTCTTGTTTAGCTCAATTGCTACGTACACGTAAAGAATATTACGTATACGTATCTTGTCAAGTGATTGGCGTAACTTTTTTTAACAAGTTATTCAGGAAGAAATTTGGACTATTTCTTCAGGCAATTGCTCATGAACCCGCCTTTGACGCAACCATTTACCAAGTAATCCATCATGAAGGCCAAAAATCCAGGCCAGAACAAATAACCCCATTGCCCCGACCACCAGAGCCCCTGCTATTGAGCAATCGAGCCACTTAGCCAGATGAAATCCCAATAAGGTGCTCAAGGCTGCATGCAAGATCGTAAGACCCATAATCACCGGTAAGCGTGCTGAAAGAAGATGAGATGTGGCCCCCGGTAAAATGAGCATCGCCACCACCAGTATTGCCCCAACTGATTCAAAGGCACTCACCACCACGATTGAAAGCAGGCTCATCAATCCATAATGAACCACGTTGGCATTGATCCCCAATGAATAGGCCAATGCCGAGTCAAATGAGCTCACTAAAAGTTCCTTGTAAAAAGCCCATATTAAAACCACCACCACCACCGTCACAATCGCCATGCGCAGAACATCCGTTGCCACAACCAGTTGACTGCCCTGAATGAATTGCTCAGCCAAAGGTAGTTTGCCCATCGTTTGAGCCAAAGCACCCGGCAAGGCCAGCTTGGTTTGGTCAAGTGGCACAAAAACGATTTCGCCATAAAGCACGCATTCCTCATCAATATGGACCTGCCCTGCCTTCAGGTTAATTAGGATAACCCCAAGAGCAAAGAGTGTGGTAAAGGTGATTGCGATAGCTGCGTCCTGTTTAACCCGCGAGTAACGGTGGATGAGTTCAATTAAAACTGCGGTGACTACACCGGCAACCAGGGCGCCAATAAATAAACCCGTTACCTCGAGTCCACCGGTAAAGACCACTACGCCGGCAATGCCCGCCAGCACACTGTGGCTGATGGCATCCCCCACCAGAGCCATCCGTCGTAGGATCAGATAATTGCCGATCAAGCCGCAGGAGGTGATGACAAAAAACGCCATGAGCACAATCCAGAGTGTCATGGATAACTCACCTGTCCAGGGTGCCACTACATGTTCCTGCCAGTTGAAAGCTGGGATAAAGGGTTCTTTCATATCGGCCTTCCATATCCAGGCACCCTCACCGGCCCTCCTGTCGCTTGACCGACTAGTTTCAAATCCATCAAGCCGGGGATTGGTCGTCCATGCGGATCCTGTTTGGCATGATTCAAGGTGCGTTCCAGGTGCCGGACCGTTTCCTCTCCCAACACGTGTTCAATTACTTCTGCATCATCATGCACGTGATCGGGAGCAATACTCGCTTCATTGGTCAGGTAGAGCTCCCACAAACGGTGATTGCGGACGATTTCGCAAGCCCGTTGCCAACCTTCTGGAGTGAGATGTACCGAATCCCCATCCTCATGTAGTGTAGCCATCTGGTGAACTTTTAATTCCCCCGACTGTCCCCGAACTTCATCAATGGTTTCGCGCCTCCTTTCGGCCAATTCGCGCAAAGAAACTCCTTCCCCATCAAAGTCACGAGCCTCCAGCACATGGTAGATTGCCTTGAGGGTATTCTCACGTTGAATCTGGGCCGAACGCGATTGACGACGCCACCAGCGGGATATCACTCCGTGCCTCGGACCAAAGAGGAAAGCCAATACGAAAACCATAGACGCACCCATGACCATGAGAGGACCTGTCGGCAAATTTGTGCTCAGAAAGGAAAAGAATGCACCGGCAGCTCCTGCGGCCACTCCAAATACAGAAGCCAAAACCAGCATCACGTGCATCCGGTCAGTCAACAAATAGGCCGCTGCTGCGGGCGTAATCAGCATGGCTGAAACCAACACTACCCCGACAGCTTGCAAAGCGACAACAACACTGAACGCCAAGACAAGCATCAAACCATAATGAATGATCGTTACCGGGAAACCCGCAGCCTTGGCAAAAGCCGCATCAAAGCTGGTAAGTAAAAGCTCTTTATAAAAGAAGGTGATCAACAAAACCGCCGAGATAGTGACGACGCCCATCAGGACAACATCATCTCTACCCAGGGAAGCTGCCTGGCCGAATAGGTACGCATCAAGACCCCCTTTACTACCCGTTGATATTTTTTGTATCCGGGTTAAAAGACAAATGCCGACTGCAAAAAATGAGGCAAGAACCAACCCCAAGGCCGTATCTTCCTTGAGGCGGGTTGTCTGGGTAATCAAGGCAACCAACGCTCCTCCCACCAGTCCCGCAATCGTGGCCCCCACAAAGATGGCTACTGGGTCTTTACTCATGTTCCATAGGAATCCCATGGCCACTCCCGGCAAAACCGCATGCGAAAGCGTATCTCCAAAGAGTGCCATCTTACGCACGACAAGGAAACTGCCCAGCAATCCACAGCTGATACCAAGTAAAATTGAACCCATCAAGGCGTAGCGCACGGCCGGATCCTGAAAACTAAAAAATCGTTTAGCCTGTTCCAGCGTGGATGTTTCTGAGATATCCCCGATCCGATCAGCCCATACCAATTCGGGAGCCAGCATTATCACAAATAATAATAGGAAACCGCACCTCATCTTAGCTGGTCTTGGAACCGACTGCATCAGCTACTTCACTGAGGATCGTAAGCCGGCCGCCATAGGTGGTTTGCAATAAATCCTGATTGAAGACCTCTTTGGTGGATCCGAAGGCCACCACCCGCATGTTGAGCAGTAACAGGCTGTCAAAATAATCGCGCGCGGTAGGCAGGTCATGGTGCACCACCAGCAGCGTTTTGCCCTGCTCTTTCAGTTCCTGCAGGATGGCCACGATCGCCGACTCCGTAGCAGCGTCCACTCCAGAAAACGGTTCATCCATGAAATAGAGATCACTCTCCTGGGCCAGAGCACGCGCCAAAAATACCCGCTGCTGTTGACCGCCAGAGAGGTTGGAAATCTGCCGATCAGCGTAGGGAAGCATCTTCACCTTTTCCAAGCATTCGCGTGCCTTTTCACGATCGGCTTTTCGCGGGCGCTTGAGCAGACCAAGGTGCCCATAACGACCCATCAACACCACATCCATCACGCTTACCGGAAAATCCCAGTCCACCGACTCACGCTGAGGCACGTACCCCACTCGGCGGAGGTTTTTCTCCACCGGCTCCCCAAAGATCTTCACCCAGCCGCTATTTAGCGGAAGCATGCCCATGGCCGCCTTAATGAGTGTGGACTTACCCGCCCCATTGGGGCCAATGATGCCCACCAGTTGCCCGGAAGACACTGACACATCTACACCCCACAAGACCGGTCGTTTATGATAAGAAACGGTCAGATCATGCAGTTCCAGAGGGACTGGAGTTTTGGCGCTCTCTTCACTCATTAGAACGTGAATCCAACCCGTAGACCAATTGCCCATGCATCCGCGATAGTGCTGTCTCCACTGGGACGATTGATCCATTGAATATCTGGCTGAATGTAGATAGCTGGAGATAGTTGATAGAGGTAGGTTAATTCGAGCACCGACTCATGGGATTTAACCGTGGAAATCTCGCTGCTATGCTTTCCGTAAATAAACCCCAGCGAGGTTACATCCTCATCTCGATTAGGAATGAGGCCCATGTAATTCAGGCCCGTCTCCATCGTCCAGTGAAACCGACTGCGATCGGGTTTTGCAGCCCCCAGACGTCCAAAATAACCCAGACCCTGTTCGCCCTGTTCACGAAACACCATCTTATCCACTGAGGCAAAGACACCTCCATTCCCGTCGGCTTTCCCTCCAGCATGCTTGTCAAACTCTGAAGAATGATGCCACGCACCCAACCGATACCAACCCGGCAAGTCCTTGCCCTCAGATACAGCAAACCCATTGTAACCAATTTGGTACAAACTGGTCCAACCTTGCCCGTTTCCCAATTCGAAATGCGTACCGTGTTGGTTGACTGATGGATGCCCTCCTATATCATCAAACACATCCCCATCATAAACCCCCGCTTGAAGATATGTCGTCTCACTAAAATCGTACCGCAAACGCAAACCCAATCCAGGTGCATTAAAGGCAGGGCCGCCATTTAGGGTATTTGCACTCCAGGACGCAGTCTGGCCAAAGGCATCATTAATCAACACATCACGATATACCGAACCCACAAACTCATCATCAGCCAATAAATTTCCCATCCGCAGGTTTAGCTTTCCAAAATCCTTCTCATAAAAGACTTCGTGCAAACGCAGCCCGTCATAGGCATCAATGCTGCTCACCGCCAATTCATTGCCAACGTACTGCCCCGGGCTCACACCATGTGTCCAGAGTGTGCTGAAACGAAAACTTGTCCCAGCCCAACCAAACGCAGTTTCGCCATCGATATCCAAAGCCCCATAACCGAGGCCATTGTAGACGCTACCCGTTTTAACACCACCCGATGCATGTGAAAAAATCTCTCCAGTGTATTCAAAGATAAACTCATAACCCTTCTCAAAGAGCGAACTACGACTCCCTTCCCAGTCACCGGAAAGAGTTTCCCGACTCCAAATGGACGAACCTTTTTCGGGTTTTTCCTGAGCAAAAACCCCGCAAGATATAATCAATAAACTGGAAATGGCCTGTTTTGTTTTCACGAGTCTTTGAACAATTAGGTTTACCGTAGTGCGTTAACGATGGTTGTGAGATTGTGACGAATCATTCCCTCGTAAGTTCCCAAATCGAGCTCACCTTCCATCTGTCCGCGCTCTCCCATGGCATCAGAAAACAACTCCCCACCAACCGTCACACCAGCATCTAAAGCGATCGCCTTAATTGCTTCAGGGTTCACAGTCGTTTCCACAAAAATGGCCTTCACCTTTTGGCTCTTGATAAAATCCACAAGCTTGGTTCGATCCGCAAGCCCTGCCTCGCTAACAGTAGATATGCCTTGCAAGGCGACGACTTTAAACCCGTAGGCACGCCCAAAATAATTGTAAGCATCATGACTGGTCACCAGAATCCGTTTCTGTAGCGGAATCTCTGTCACCTTCGCCTCCACCCATTGCTGTAATTCATCCATTTTTGCCTTGGCGGTTTTACCGTTGGCTTCGTAATCAAACTTGTTTGCTGGATCTAATTTAACAAGGCTCGACACTACCACATCTATCGTTTCCTTCCATAACAGCACTTCAAACCAGATGTGCGGATCAAAGTGACCTTCAAACTCATCGGGTTTGAGCAGGCGATTCGCATCAATGTTTTCAGTTACCGCATAGACAGGTTTCCCTCCATCTTTCAATTTACCCAGCATTTCCTCCATCTTCCCTTCCAATAAAAGGCCAACATAAAAAATGGCGTCGGCCTCCTGCAATTTGATCACATCTTTTGCACTGGCTTTATACAAATGCGGATCCACGCCAGGCCCCATAATTTCAACAACCTCGACATGCCCTGCCCCAATTTGGCGAACCAGATCACTCACCATATTTACCGTAGTCGTAACTTTAATCTTAGGAGACTCACGCGAAACTTGAACCTCATTAGGAGAATTATTTTGAGTACAAGCCACCAGCAGGAAAACCCACGCCACTAATACCAATTTCACACATTTAAACCTCCAGTTGATTTCCCCATTCATTATTTGAATCTGCTAAAACACGAAGTTAGACGCAAGAAAAAAAGTTAGACATGTCAAACTTTTAATGATTGGGCTATCAAAAACAGGGCGTCTAAAGCTAATGCAGTATCGATAAGCCGTGCGATTGGCGAATCAATTGAGCCTCCAGATCCAAGAATTCATCCAGGCGCCGATGTGCCTCTTTATCATCAATCTCACAGGCCATTAGCCAAAATTGAGAATAATGCCCTCCTTCACTTTCAACAAGATTCCCGTACATTTTACTAATATCAGGCTCTGTTTGTTTTAATGCCTCGGCCAGAATCTGGAATTTCTCACAACTACGCCCCTCAATCAGCGAGGCGGCGATTAGATGGTCAATTACCTGTTCTCGACGTCCTTTACGAATAAACTTCATTACCCCCCCTATCCAAGGGCTCGCCTGCGGAAGGTCAAAAGGCACCGCACGGGTTTTCAATAAATCAAACAGCAGATTGAAATGCTCCAATTCCTCCTGTGCGATCTGGTTCAGTTCCTTTACGTGGTCTACCAGTTCCGGATATTTGATGAGATTTAGTGCACTGGTCGCCGCCTTGCGCTCAAGATGGCAATGATCTACCAACACTCCATTCAAGTCCGCGAGAACCTTGGGGAGCCAATCATCGGGGATTGGAGCACGCCACAATAGCACAGTATTTATCTTAAAAACAAAAACGATCCTAATACATCAAGGGTTTTTACCCAACATTCTATCCAAGGAATCGCTCGTCTGGTGGATCAGCGCCTCCGGGTAATGCGTGTAAGGATGAAAATACTCAAAGGTAAGGTAACCCTGGTAATCTACTGTATCAAACGCCTCCATTACCGCCGGCCAATTTGTCGTTCCATCCAACAACGGCCGGAAGGATTCCAGAGAGAAATCTGTGCCCTTCTTGGTAAACTCTTTCAGATGAACATTACGGATTCGTTTTCCTAAAATAGGAATCCAGTGCTCCGGAAACTGGAAGATCATAATGTTTCCCGTGTCGAAATGGACATGCACATGATCGCTATCAAAACTGTCAACAAAATCATTCATCTCCATCGGGCTCATGAGATAACCATTAAAGAATATGTTCTCCATATTGAGGTGAACCTTCAACTTCTCAGCTTTTGGCAACAGTTTGCCCACCGCCTCTCGCGCACGTCGGTCACAAACATCATTGGGAGTAGGATCATGGTCTTTGCGCCAAGGCATATGAACAGCCCCGGGGACAACCAGTAAGTTTTCTGTTCCCAGATGATGCGCCGCCTCGGTCATCAACCCCGCCAATTCCATTCCACGTGCACGCTCCTGCGGATCGTTGCTAGTTAGCGGATATGGCCAAAACAAAAACGAGCATAGCCCGCTGATCTCAATGCCAATGCGCTCAGCTTCCTTGCGAATGGCTGTAAACTCCTTGTGACCACTTTTTGGCGAGAGATCACTCTCCAAGTCATAGTTCAGCTCAATCCCATCAAACCCCTCGTCCTTTGCCAACTGTAGACATTCCTTGAGTGACATACGTTCTGGATAGGGAAATGCCCAGAGGTTGATGGATTTCTTCATCCGGAATTTCTTAGGCGAGGCCTTTCTTTTGTCAGGAGCCGCCTTCACATTGGGTACACCGCTCAAGCTGGCTGCCCCGGCTGCGGTTAATGCAGTTTTAATGATATCACGTCGATTGATCCCATTCCCCGGATAAGGCGCAAAAGGAGTCGTCATAGCCACACAATGACACCCAGCTGGAATTCAATCAACCGTGTTTGTGTATAACTGTCGCTTGCGAACCGATCACAGAAAAATAGCATCGATAGATAGGGTTCACCTAACAAGGAGGATGGGTTATGAGACACGTTTTAGTTATCTTCATGATGGGCATTTTGACGTCTGTTCACAGCCAGACAGATAAACCCAAGCCACCAGACTCTCCACAAGAAGAGGGAAAAGACGATGCCGCTTTCCACTATCATATGGGCCTTAACTATTATGACGGCCTTGGTGACCCTCCGAACTTTGCCAAAGCGGTCGTCCATTTCAAACGTGCTGCCGAACTGAACCACCCTCAGGCTCAAGGCATGCTTGGACAGTGCTACCGCAAAGGCCGTGGAGTTAACCGCGACCCAGCCAAAGCATTTTACTGGATTGAGCGTGCGTCCAAACAGAAAGACCCGATTGCTCATTTTCTTTACGGCACTCTTCTGGCCACCGGCCAAGGCACTCCATTGGATTATGAAAAGGCCATGACCTACTACCTAAAAGCAGCAGCCAAAGGCCATGCCGCAGCCATGAATAACATCGGGGCACTTCACGAACAGGGCCACGGCGTGCCCAAGAATTTTGTGGAGGCACTCAAATGGTATAAGATGGCCGCTGACATGAAACTGGCCAACGCTCAGTGCAATCTTGGCCAACTCCACGCTTCAGGTAGAGGAACTCCCCTCAACATGACTGAAGCGGTCAAATGGTATCAAAAAGCGGCAAACCAAAATCATCCTCAGGCACAATTCCTTCTGGGGACCGCCTATTATTTTGGCAAAGGTGTAAAACGCGATCCGGCATTGGCTCACCAGTGGATGAACCTTTCAGCTAATCTAGGAAACCCTTCGGCACGACAGCATCGGGCGGCAATCGCAGATAAACTAACTCCGCAGCAGGCTCAACAGGCCAATCGTGGAATCGCCGCATTTCAAGCCAAGCATACGGGTTCTTCACCCGCCAGCACCCAAGCTGCATCAACAACCGGCACTGGATTTTTTATCACCGCACAAGGGCATCTCCTCACCAGCCACCACTTAATCGCCAATGGCCGAAAAATCGAGGTTCGTACGCGTACGGGCAATTACGCGGCTGAATTAATCAAGGCCGATGCGGACAACGACATTGCTCTACTACGAATCAAAGCCCGCACCGTACCGTTGAGATTAAACACACAAATTGCACCGCGTTTGGGGCAAAGTGTTTTCACCATTGGGTTCCCCAACCCCAAGGTGCAGGGCATCGCCTCCAAATACACCGAGGGACGCGTCAGTAGTCTGTATGGGGTGAAAGATGACCCGCGTTTGCTTCAGGTCAGTGTGCCGGTACAACCGGGAAATTCCGGCGGGGCACTGATTGATGAAAAAGGCGCCGCAATTGGCATGATTACCTTTCGTCTGGACGACCTTAAAACATATAATATGACCGGCAGTCTTCCGCAAAATGTAAACTACGCACTGAGGAGTTCCCAAATAAGTGGATTTCTTGCCACGATCCCATTGGTGCAGGCTCGTCTGCCTCAACCAAACTCTACGCCCAAGCCAGTTAGTTACGATACAGCAATCGAAACTGCGCAAAAGGCGACAGCATTTATTCTGGTTCACGATTAAACATCCGCTTCAGAGACCCTTATCCGTTCAAGGCTAAGATTGAAGGTGGTTGAGCACCTCGTGGAAGAGGGTTTTTTAAAAAGGGGGAGGAATGCTCCGAAAGCGAAAGAGGAAATCAACTTGAGCCAGACGACTAACATAATACCCTAATCTTGACTTTTTATGTGTTTTAAAATAGAAAAACTGAAGTTCTTACAAGGAGGGCGAACAAGTGAGATTAAAAGGGGCACACTATTCCA
>CAZHJW010000072.1:1701-10722 GCA_964533265.1 uncultured Pedosphaera sp. | reverse complement strand
CGGCCGTAATCATCTCCCATAATAAACTATCCTTCAGACTTTTACCCACTACCGGTTCTTCTGATTCTCCGCCATAACGAATGCCTGACATGGAAGCTAGGCTTAACCCTCCTTTGCGCGTCTCACCTCCATGACAATTTCCGCACTTACTTCTGAATACGGGTAGGATTTCCTTTTCAAACACCGGCACCTCAGCCACTGACGTGCCCAAGCACATCAGGAACCAAGCCAAGTAATTGATGTGAAAGTAAATTCGCATCGAAGTCATTCTAACTTAAAGTCATCACCATGCAATCGTAGGTTAAAACAGAAAAAGTTCTACATCGACCACCGAATCACCTGTAGGACTACACCCTCGGGTAATGTAGTCTCCGGAGGCACATCTATCAATCCATTGGCTTTACCCAAAGAACCCAACGCGTGAGAAGCTTGGAGCCCAACCGGGTGAGCACTCCCTCCATTATCAATGTATACGCGCATGAAATGACGTCTATCCCCTCGATTTACTAGAGGCGCAACCAGTTTTGCCGGGTGAGATGGCAAGGAGGTATCTGTCGCCCCAGTCATTTTCATAATAGCCGGTCGAACAAGAGTAAGAAATGTTACAAACGCGGAAACAGGGTTACCGGGAACACCAAAAAGGGGTTTGCCATCAAATTGACCATAGACAAAGGGTTTCCCTGGCTTGATGCGGACTTTCCAAAAATCCAATGAACCGCCCAATCGCTCGAGAGCTTCCTTTACATAATCGTGCTCACCCACTGAAACACCCCCCGAAGTAACCACCGCATCACATTCAGAAAAAGCGACCTCTAACGCTTCAATGGTTGAAGCAAGCGTGTCGGACACCAAGGGAAAAATACGTGGCACAGCCCCGGTTTGTTCCACCAACCGAGCCAGTGAAAGACGGTTGCTCTCAAAGATTTCCCCGGGACCAAGCTTAGCCCCCGGTTCCTTTAATTCATCACCTGTGGCAATTAGACCAATAACGGGTCGTCGATATACACTCACCTCGGTCATGCCACAGGCTCCCAGCAGCGCAACTCGACCCGAGGTCACCATCTCGCCCGCATGTCCGATCACCTCTCCTTGTTTTATATCCTCACCGCGCAATCGGATATGTTCAAAAGGCTTTACCCCATCAGTAATCTCAATGGTTTCTTTATCGGCATGAGTATCTTCCTGCATAACAACCGCATTCGCTCCGGCAGGTATTGGGGATCCAGTAAAAACACGAACGCCTTCTCCCTTACTAATCTCTTTCTCAAATACTGTGCCTGCTGGCACTTCTCCAATTATTCGAAGACGGGATCCGGTGATCGCATCAACTGACCGCACCGCATAGCCATCCATCGCCGAGTTGTCAAAAGCGGGCAAGCTAATGGGGGAGCTTATATCAGCAACCAGCACGCGAGTCGCGGCATCAGAAAGCGCAAGAGTTTCAGTTCCAATCGACCCGAGAGCATCCAAAATCCGCTGGTTGGCTTCTTCTAATTCAATCATTTACCAATACAAAATTGACTGAAGATGGAATCTAACAGGTCTTCAGTTGAGGTTTTCCCTACCACTTCCCCTACAGCGTTGGTGGCAATTCGCAAATCGGCGGCAACCAGTTCAAGTGGGGCATCCGGCCCAAGAGTACGAAGGCTTTGTTTGACACACTCTTGCGCCCGAACAAGAGCATCTTGATGACGGGCATTGATCATTGCTGGCAACATATCTGCCTGAATCTCTCCATTCCACACTTTATCCCGAATAGCATTCTTTAAGGCCTCAATACCAATGCCTTGAGTAGCACTGGTTTCAACGCATTCTTCTTCAAACTCAAGAATACGGGGCAAATCCATCTTGTTGAGGATGATTACGCGTTTTCTATTCGCGAATTGCTCAAGGTAAAATCTGTCTTCCTCGGTCCTGGCCTCACTGGCATCAATCACGTGCAGAATAAGTTCAGCACGAGAAATACTATTATGACTACGACGGATGCCTTCAGCTTCGACTTCATTTGTGGCCTTTCGCAAACCGGCCGTATCAATGAAGACCACGGGGATTCCCCTTATATTGGCTGTTTCCTCAATGGTATCCCGTGTCGTACCGGCCGTGGAGGCAACGATGGCCCGGTCGTGGCCAAGAAGTTGGTTAAGTAAGCTAGACTTTCCGGAGTTCGGGCGCCCAACAATAACAGCGCGAATACCACGCCTTAGAATGCGGCCCTCATCAGCAGTGGCGAGGAGCTCATCAATGAACTCCACGGCAACTTCAAGGCGACCTTTGAGTTGAGTCATGGCATCAGGCGCAATATCTTCATCAGGGAAGTCAATATGGGCCTCAATGTGCGCGAGGGTGTGCATGAGGTCATCGCGAAGATGATTGATGCGCTGGCTGAGTTTTCCTTCAAGCTGCTCATTGGCAGCAGTAAGGGCCAGATCGGTGTGCGCCTGAATCACGTCACTTACAGCCTCAGCTTGTGCAAGGTCGATGCGGCCGTTGATAAAGGCGCGCCTTGTGAATTCTCCCGGCTGGGCACTACGCGCCCCTGCAGACAATACAGCCTGCAGAACAGATCGGCTGGCAATCATTCCTCCATGGCAGGTAATCTCCACCACGTTCTCACGTGTGAAAGTACGTGGCGCAAGCATTACTGAAATGAGGACTTCATCAATTTCGCGTTCACCTGAAACTATTTTTCCATAGTGCACTGTGTGCGTAGCTGCTTCAGTTGGACTGGAGGAAGAGTTTCCGATAGGCTTGAAGCATTCAGCAACTATAGTGAGGGCATTCTCCCCTGAAAGACGAATTACCGCCAAGGCCCCCTCACCGATGGGTGTGGCAATCGCAGCAATGGTATCCTCAATCATGATCTAATGAGGACATTCACCTTGTTCTGGATCCTGACCCTGCAAGAAGAGTCGTGCCTTCTGGTAACTTTTCTTATGCAGATAATGTAACAGATCCGGCGAGGCATCCTTGGGCAAGGCGACAGTAAGGTCATCTAATCGTCCAAAGATATTGATGAGATCAGGCTTGGGATCAACATCCACCTGAGCCACTGCCGCCTCCAGCTCCATAAGGGTATCTAAAATGGCCTGTTCGGTCTCAGTCATGTGTCTGGAATAACGTAGAGAGCCAACAAATCCAAGACCATAGACTTGCGCTGCAATCCCTGCCCCTAGAGACTTCCGGCGTGGCGAGCAACCAGAAGTTCAAACGGCCCTACACTCTTGGCATCGATGGGGGAGGCACGCATACCACCGCTATGCTCGTTGATGCAGACAACCGGGAGATTCAGTCCGCGACCTTTGGTCCTGGCAATGTACGTCTTCTGGATGACAAGAGGTTGACAAAGTTGATGTGCGATATTGCGAGAAAATTTACCGCACCCAATTCTATTGGCATTGGATTGGCCGGTGCCCGAAATGAGAAAGATCGTCGTCGTGTTAAGACTGCTGTAGTGAGAGCATGGAACACAATACCCTGCCACATCACTCATGATTTAGATATTGCCTTGGGAAACCCGAAAATCGCGGCGGTCTTGGTGCTATCAGGAACCGGATCCTGTTGCTACGGAAAATCAGCGGATGGCCGCACCGCTAAAATGGGCGGATGGGGACATATCCTTGGGGATAAAGGAAGCGGGTTTGAAATTGGCCTACGGGCACTCAAGGCCGTTGTATTTTATTTTGATCGTGATGGCACATGGAGCCGATTGGGTGAACGACTGCTTATGGCGACTGGCGGTAATGAACCTGATGATCTCATTGAATGGGTTGCCACTGCCGATAAGAATGCGGTAGCCGCGTTGACACCAGAAGTGTTTCTCGCTTCCAAGAAACGCGATCAAATTGCCCGAGATATTCTGAAAGGAGCTGCTTCAGTTTTGGCTAAGGACGCGGTGAACTGCGCCAAGAAACTATATCAAAAGAAAGAACCCATTAAATTTGTGCTTGCTGGAGGTGTATTGCGTAACCAACCCACTTTCGCCAAAACTGTAGGAGAAACAATCAAAGCACATTGGAGCAAAGCCTCAGTTTGCACGCAAAAACGAGAAGGCGTTTGGGGAGCTATTGAAATGACACGGAATCTGGAAACCCAACTCAAACCTGAAATCGTAACCCTAAAAAGAAAAGAACCAACCCTCTCTCCAACCGAACAACGCAATCCACGTTCAATACACCTCGATACACTCCCTTTAACTAAAGGCGTAGATTTAATGCTCACCGAGGAAGCTCGAGCAGGAAAGGCGGTACGAGCGGAAGCAAAAAAAATCGCGAAACTAACTAGCTGGGTTGCGAGGGCATTGAAAGATGGTGGACGGTTATTTTATGTAGGGGCAGGCACAAGCGGACGTCTAGGCATTCTGGACGCGAGCGAATGCCCTCCTACCTTCCGAGCGTGCCCGGATCAGGTGCAGGGCATTATCGCAGGAGGATCACGAGCTTTAACACAATCCGTTGAAGGAGCTGAAGACGACCCAAATGCGGGCGCGCGGGCGGTTCAGTTTCGTGGTGTAAACAAAAAGGATGTAGTCATCGGTATTGCGGCAAGTGGACGTACTCCTTTTGTCTGGGGCGCGTTGGAATCGGCGGAAAACTGTGGAGCCAAAACGGCCCTGATCTGTTTTAATCCAAGCGTTAATCGACGAAACGGAGTCCCGTCGATGATCCTAGCTCCGGCTATTGGCCCAGAAGTATTGACCGGCTCAACCCGTTTGAAAGCAGGTACGACTACAAAGCTGATTCTAAACTGCATCACCACATTGGCCATGGTTGAGCTTGGGAAGGTATCCAGTAATCTGATGGTGGATTTGGATCCAAAAAACAAAAAATTACGTGAACGAGCGGTTAGGATTGTGACGACTTTAACTGATGCGACTCCAGAACAATCCAAAAAAGTTCTGAAGCAAGTCAACTGGGCGGTGAAGGATGCCTTAACCGAGCTTGGGCACTAATCTTCTTATGGGCCTTTTGCTGCCGCGCGAAGATTTCCCACCGGTTGAGGGCCTATGAGAATTTTCTCTATTATTCCCTCACGATCCAAAATGAAGTACGTGGGAAATGACTGCACATCCCCGTAAGGTTCTGTCGGTAGAACAGCCGCCTTACCAACAGGAAACTTTGCCCCAGTTTGTTTAACAAATGCATCAAGGTTGGCACTGGGTTCCTGACTCACAGCCAAGATACGCAGATCGCCCAGTGAAAATTCGTTAAAAAGTTGATTTAGGCCCAGCACAGCATTTCGGCAGTCGGGACTAGCCGATTTAATGAGCACCAAGATGACGCGTGTATTTTTAGAATTCTTCAGGCTATAGCCGCGACCATCGGTGGCATAAAATTCAATGTCAGGGGCATGACGGTTAAGATACTCTTCAGTCCAAAGTTGAGTAACAGGATTCAATAAACCACTAAACAAATTCTCTCCAATCCCGGAGGCCTCCATACCAAGGCCCTCTTTAGGCGGAGCTTTGCCCTCAGCGATATCCTGCGCCTGTTTCATCACTTTTGTTACCTGCCCCACGCGATCAAAAGCCTCGTTTGCATTTTCAACATGCAGGCCGACATTAGCCGCATAGCCGTGCTTCAGACCGGCCACAATACTCAGGCAAGCGATAAAGGAAAAAAAAGACCCGAAGCTCGCCAGCCATCGTTTAGGAACCACCAACCGTATTCCAGCCTGATAAAGATGGGTAATACCCTGTATCAATCCAACAAGTCCCAAGCCAGCTCCGAGGAATCCAAACCACTGACCAAAAGTAGCAAAGAACATTTTCATGCCTCGTTCCTTGGTATCAGCCACAATGACATCCTGCATCTGGTTGAGGTTCCCGGTCAGTTGTACATTTGCAGAGTCTCCCGGTGTCCATATTAGCCCGGCGTATGCAATCCCACCCAAAACACACCCAAAGATACCCAGTAATAAACTAGCAAAAGCTTTACCACAGGGCTTGGGCCGTGCTGCAGCATCTGCAGTTGGTAAAACAGCTTCGGGAGGGGCTGAGGGAACGATATCAGACATGTTCTTCTTGTGACAATGTAACCTATTCTATGTCAATTTGTCGAGGGCACCTCGCAGAACGATGTGAAATTTCTTGCGTGTTGAGCATGGAGAAGGGAGGTTTGGTCCGTGCGTACGGTCGTCTATCCCGGCAGCTTTGATCCTCTCACCAACGGCCATCTGGATGTGGTGGAGAGGGCATCCAAGTTGTTTGACCGGGTCATCGTTGCCGTGGCGAAAAACGATGACAAAAAGCCAATGTTCACACAGGTCGCGCGTAAGCGACAAATCGTAGCAGCAGTAAAAGGTTATCCAAACGTAGAAGTAGCTGCCTTTAAGGGGCTCTTGGTGGACTTCGCCGAGGAGAAAAATGCGCAAGCGATAATCCGTGGCCTGCGTGCGGTGTCCGATTTTGAGTTTGAATTTCAGCTCGCGTTGATGAATCGTAAACTTAAGGAGCAAATTGAAACAATCTTCATGATGCCCCGTGAGTCCTACACTTTCCTCAGCTCCCGTTTGGTAAAGGAAATTGCTGGATTGGGCGGCGATGTTGGGTCGTTCGTCCCGGCCAATGTGGAACGCGCCTTAAAACGCAAACTGAAATAAAACCCTACACTGCACTTGAAGGAGCTCATCCAAAGGAGACCGTTATGCCAGTTACAATACATATAGAGCAGCTCAAAAATAAGGGTTTGCACCTCTCTGGCGAGTTGCCCGCGGCGGAGCTACAACTTGATTTAGGAGGAACACACGATCTGATCCGATCTGCAGAAAATCTACATTATGAACTAGATGCCTCATGGGCTGATGAATCAATTTTGATACATGGCCGACTCAAAATTGATTTTTCCTGTGACTGTGCCAGGTGTGTTAAACCTTTCACACACAGAATGGACCTATCTGGCTGGAGCACCATCCTTTCCCTCGGAGATACCGATGCCATTGAAATAAATGGTGAATATGTGGACTTGACTCCGTCTTTCCGTGAAGATATTTTGCTCGGCCTTCCCCGCCATCCACTGTGCGATGAATCGTGTCAGGGGCTGGCTTTCCGGCAGGAAACCGTACCTGAGGAGGATGTAGAACCATCCGATACTTGGGGTGCGTTGGAAGATTGGAAACAACAAAACAACCTTTAGCTCACAGAAGTCATGGCGGTCCCAAAACGTAGAACCTCCCGTAGCCGTAGACGCAAGCGTATCGCGTCCAACAGTGTACTAACACTTCCCAACGTACAGGACTGCGAGCAATGCGGTGTGCCCAAGCAGGCACACCGGGTCTGTCCCAGTTGCGGCTTTTACAAGGGGAGGCAAATTATTCAGGTCAAAAGTCAGTTCTAAATGATTTGACGCCGTGCGCGGTGAATCATGAGAATTACCCAGTGGAAAAGGCATTCTCAATTCATACAAGCACCTCTCCCTTGCCTGAAGCTCATTTTCACGTTAGTATCATAGCTCTGGTGGTACGTCCACATAAGCGTGCCCTGTGATTGATGAGTGAACCCAACCAGCTTCAAGGTTGTGCCATAACAGGCATCGGCTCCTACGTACCTGAGCGCATACTCGCTAATTCCGATCTGGAGAAATTGGTTGATACCAATGACGAGTGGATCACCACTCGCACAGGTATCAAAGAACGCCGCATGGCGGGGGAAAATGAATTCACCTCAACCATGGCGGTAAGAGCTGCCCGTAAGGCTCTCACGCAATCTAATCTGGATCCAGCCGATCTGGATCTGATTATTGTCGCCACGATCACCCCGGATATGCCGTTTCCTGCCACCGCCTGCTTGGTACAGCAGGAACTCGGGGCCAGCAAGGCAGCCGCATTTGATCTTGAAGCAGCCTGCTCTGGGTTCATCTATGCACTGGAGGTGGGACGCGCTTTTATCGCCAGCGGGATTTATCAAAACGTGCTCATCATCGGAGCCGAGAAGCTTTCCTCGATCATAGATTGGCAGGACCGCAATACATGCGTACTTTTTGGTGATGGTGCCGGAGCAGCCGTTCTGCAACGACGTGAGGGTGCACGCGGCGTACTAGCCACCCGCCTAGGTAGTGATGGCAAAAAAGCAGACATCCTTGCCATGCCCGGGGGAGGTTGCCGACAACCAGCAACAGTGGATTCGGTAAGCGAACGCATTCACTTTCTTAAAATGGAGGGTAAAGAGGTCTACAAAAACGCCGTCACCGCCATGACCGCTGCAGCAAAGGACGTACTCGAGCGCAGTGGGGTGAGTATCGAGGATATCAAATGCATCATCCCTCATCAGGCTAATCAGCGTATCATTAACGCCATCGGCGAACGACTCGGCGCGAGTGAAGACCAAGTGTTCATAAATCTCCAAAAGTATGGCAACACTTCGGCTGCCAGCGTTATCGTAGCACTCGATGAAGCCTTAGAATCAGGAAGGATTGAGCGAGGGGACAAAATTCTGATTATTGCCTTCGGGGCCGGTCTTACTTGGGGTGCTACAGTGCTGGAGTGGTAGGCAAGCTGGATCTAGACCAATTAATTTCGCACTAATTTTTTTAGAAAGCTTCTTAGCCGCGTGGTAAACACATCCACAAACTGCATACAACAAGTAACAATAATCCCATAATTATGCTTTCATTATGTTATGTTTCAATCGAAAGCAATTGGGCAGGGAAGATGTCTCGTACCATGTTATGTCTACAACTTGATTGAATCACAAATTGCCAAAAGTTGCATTTTTGAAGGACAAAAGGTAGGCTGATGCATATGGAAACCGCGCCGCCACCTCCCCCCGCTCCAGCTCCACCTGCTGAAGCCGCGCCGCCAGCGCCCCCAATACCCATCGATTTAGGTGCTCCGCCGCCGCCTGCACCCGGCCTCGAAGTGGCTCCCCCTCCTCCGCCCGGAACCGAAGCTGCACCTCCACCACCCGTAGAATCTCCTGAAATTATTCCCGCAGCACCGCCACTAGAACAGGCGCCCCCAGAAGCCCCTCCGACTGCACCATACCAAGCTCCATTGGCAGAAGGTGTTCCAGTTGAGGAAGCTCCAGCC
>CAZHJW010000072.1:0-1601 GCA_964533265.1 uncultured Pedosphaera sp. | reverse complement strand
CGGTCTTGAAGAAGATAAATCCATCAAAGATGACGCTCTTAGGCTCTTCGATTTAATCCTACAGGATGCAGTCAATGAAGACGTGGCCGATCTTCACATTAAGGAAGATGAAAACATTCACTTCCGTATGAGCCGTGGTTTGCGGGATCGAAAGTTTCCAAAGCCAACCCGGAAATGGATCGAAAAAGTGATCTTTAGCATGTGCCCTGAGCACTTTGTGGAGAAGTTTAAAGAGGACCGTGAGACTGACTTTTCTTACTTTAACAAGAAATTCGGAAGGTTTCGAGTAAACGTCTTCTCTCAGACCGGCAAATGGGCAATTGCGATGCGGTACATTAAGAATGACCTGCCTCCGATAGAGAAGCTGGGCATTAATCCCATCTGCCTCAAACTGGCAGAAGCCAAGCGCGGGCTTACGCTGCTTGCCGGCATCACCGGTTCTGGTAAATCCACCACCATGGCCGCCATGGTGATGCACTTGAACAGGAATTTTAGACGACATATTGTTACTATCGAAGATCCAGTTGAAATGATGTTTGAAGACGAGCAATGTGTCATTGAGCAACGTGAGGTGGGCTTGGACACCATGAGCTTTGAACGCGCTCTAAAAAGCGCGTTACGTGAGGACCCGGATATGGTGCTGGTTGGGGAGATGCGTGATGCCACCTCCATTGGTGCAGCAATGCGAGCAGCTGATACGGGTGCCATGGTGCTCTCCACAGTTCACACCCGAACGGCTGCCTCGGTCCCCGGACGGTTGCTCGACTTCTTCCCCGAGGAGGAACGTGAAATGCAGCGTAAAAAGTATAGCGAGGTCATCATTGGAGCCGTTGCCCAACGCATGTGCCCCACTATCGATGGAGGCATGGTGCCGGCGCAGGAAATCATGATTGGCACGCCGCTGGTGAAGCAGAAAATATTTGACGGGGAACTCAACAAACTGCCCGCCTGTATTGAAGTATCGGCAGATGATGGCATGCTCAGTTTCAACCGATGCATGTTTAATCTTGTGAATGACGGACGTATCACCAAGAAAGTAGCTATGGAGAACTGCTCCAGTCCGCAGCAACTCGAGATGTGGTTTCAGGGCATCGAGATCAGTGCGGGCATCGTTTAATTTCCAAATCTCATCACAATACAAACAGTCGGTGCACAAGTTACCGCCTTTTTTCTTGACCGTTTTTATTGAGAATTGTTTTATCTTTTCAAGGAGGTTGCTTCTTTTCCGGAAGCATAGGGAGGTGGATTATGACGACGTACCTCAAAAAACAAGAGGTGGAGTTTAAGGATCCCAGTACTGGCGAGGTTTTATCCGTGCTCGAAGAACTCGAGACGCCAGGAACGGAATATCTTAACATAACTCTGAAAGATGATGAAGGATGGAACCTTGACGTCTATGAGAATGGCTTCGTGGAATTCTATGAGCTTAATTACGCCAAGCGTGTAATTGGGCGAAATGTTTCCCACGAACGAGTCATTCAAATGTGGCGAATGATGCAGGAGGGCAAAAGAGATCAGGTGAAAAAACTCCTGAAAAAAAAGCCCAACTCTGAAGAGCTGTAAGGGGCCATTTTGCTTATTCCAACGCCCGTAGCGTTTGC
>CAZHJW010000071.1:0-11038 GCA_964533265.1 uncultured Pedosphaera sp. | reverse complement strand
CCTGCGCTGATTATCCCCACGAGAAGGTACGGAATAATCAGTAGCACCAAGAGCACGAAAAGAATCGTCCCAAGGGTATTAGAATTAAACCGGTCACGAAAAAACTGCACTTGCGTCACGTAACCATGACGTTTCCCAATCGCCCAAAGACGAAGACCCACAATAAAGAATACTGCAGAGTGAATAATGCCACTCCATACGGCCAATGCACCAAAGGTTGCCACGCCCGCGGTAAAGGACTTACCAGTCGAACCTACGAGAGCAAAACCGGTCATGGTTGTCCCAAATACACTCATAAGAAGCATGAAGGATCCAATGGACCGACTGGCCACAAAGTAATCCTTGCTCGTACCCTGAAAAAGAGTGCTGCTATAAATTCCAAGCCCCAAAAGAATAACGAGATAAGCACCCACAATAAAAAGTGGGATGGATGACTGGGTTGCTGCAAAAATTATCATTCAGAACCCTTTGTTTGCGAAGATTGCCCGCCTCGACCGCGTCCTCCACGACGGCGACGGCGACGTGGCCGATCAGACGATTCGGAATCAGAGCTGCGGGAGGTGCTTGTACTCCCAGCTTTGGATTCACTTCGCTGGTTGTCATTACGAGAACGGTTCCCGTCACGAGACCTTCTGCCCCGATTCCCGTAATTACGTCCTCCACGATCACGTCCCCTACCCGATTCAGCCCAACGTTCCAGATCTTTTGGCCAGATTTTCCACACTGCTAAGAAAGCAACCGCTGCAGTAGCAAAGGATAAGGCGAGCTGATAACCCAAACCAGCAGGAATACCGAACTTAACTTCATGCTCCTCCGCCACCAACCAAGAGAGAAAATTCTCCTGATAGTTAAGTTCATTCAAAATCGGCCAGACAAACCAATCTTGATGAAGCCAGCACAGGGATACCACAAGGGTGACGATGAAATATCTCATCTTAATAAGACACACTCCGAGTGCGTTTTACTTGTCGGCCTTCTTGATGGCGTATAGGTGGGTTTGGGTGCCCACATACAACGTGCCGTTGGCCACAACAGGTGTGGAGTAAATTGGCACCAGCATGTTTGTCTCAAAGAGCGGCTTGTCTTCCTTTGGCTTGAAATCCGCCTTGAGCGGCAAAACCGTCAGATCACCATCCTCATCACCGATATATACCTTGCCATCCGCAATGAAAGGACTACTCCACATATGAGCCTTGGTATCGTAAATCCAAGCCTCCTTGCCAGTCTTAGCATCTAGACAATAAACATAGCCAGTGTAGTCAGAGGCAATCAAAAGGCCGCTCTGTGGGTCAATAGCACAAGTGGAAATCGTGCGTTGGATTTTGCGATACTCCCAAACTTTCTTGCCTGTATCAGCATTAACACACGCAAGGTTTCCTACTCCCTCACCATGTTCCGGATCCTGTCCGATGGCGACATAGACGTGACCGTTGTAGTAGGTCGGCGTAGCAATTAATTCACTCGGCCCATCAGCATCAGGATATTTAATCTCGTTTCCATCTTCGTCTTTCTTGTACTCATTGGGCACACAATCATACTTCCATAGTGCCTTGAATAAATCGAACCCGTCCTCGTCTTTCTTGAACTTGGTGTCAAAGGCATAGAGAACCCCATCTCCTCCGGCAAAAAAAGCCGCAGCTTTACCATTCACTTTTCCTTTGGCAGGACTGGACCAATTGCAATGTTTAATCCTTTTACCGATGCCTTCGGCTTCCTCGCCGGCCAATGTGCCGTCCTCCTTATTAAGAGCCACAATGCAAGGGGCCTGTGGGGCAGGGATATTCAGATGACTCCAGTCTTGACCGTTAGAGGTAGTGCAGAAGAGCAGGTCCCCCAGAATTAATACGGATGAACTAGCGATGTTATGAGGAAATACTCCAAGCTCTTCCCGTAAATCGAAACGCCAGATTACGTCTGCATCCGTTTCCTTAGGCTCTAAAGGTTCCTTACCTTTATCGACCATGAACTTTCCTTCACCCTGAAACCCTTGATTCCCATTTCTCAATCCCTCCGTATCCAAGCAGAGAATCTCGCTGCGGTTGGCCACTATGTACACGCGATTACCTTCTACTGCGGGGCTCGAGCAGATACCGAGATACTCCCAGTCACTCACTTTACCTGCACCCAGCTTTGGAACCGTAAGTTGCCAGATTAGTTCACCGGTCTTTTCATCCAGACAGTAAACGATGCCTCGGTCGCCAATATGTCGTTCATCGCGCGGACTCTCGTTGTTTGTCCCCACATACACCTTACCATTAGAGACGGTTGTGTTGCCATAAGCCTGACTACCGAGTTTGGCCACCCACTTCACATTGGTAGTGGTGTCCATATCTATCTCTTCAGTACCTTTCTTGAACTTTCCTGGATCAAAGCTCTCAGCGATCCCTTTCTCGGGCGAGTAGAGATTACCGTGCCCATCACCCGACCAAACCGGCCAATCTTGTCCTTTTGAGGACGCAGCGGCAGCTTCGGCTGTTTTTTCTCCGTCAGTCGCTTCAGGTTTTGCCTCGGTATTTGACGCTGCAGGCTCAGCAGGCGTCGGAAGCATTGATCTGTTCGATTGACTACAGTTAGTCTGAGTCATGATTATACCCGACGCAGCCAGCAGGCTTACGCCGCCCATTAGGAAAAAGGAGTTACTTTTCATTGTTACAATTAATTCCGTGTGATTTTGATGTTGTCGATGTAAACCGGTTTCAGGCTCTGGGGAGAGAACCCTATGATACCGGGCGCGCCCAGTTTGTGCGCGTTCTTGTGTTTAACCTCAATGGTCCAAGCCTCGGGTTCAGGCTCACCTTTTGGCCACGCCTTAGCCCTTACCACTCCAGAGCCATCGGCAGCAACATCCACACGACTCTTTAGGGTATACCATTGCTTTGGCGACCACTTGAAGGGGACGCTCTCTTTCACTCGTTCATGATTGGAGCTGACCTCAAGAATCTGCTGATTGCCGATCAAGGTGATATAATACCGCTGGTTAATCACTCCGACGTTGCCTTTGATGCGCCGGTTACCGTCAGTCATTACGTCAGCCTGCACCGTGTAGTTACTGGATTCAGGATCCCCAAAAATAGTGATCGCACGCTGAAAAAGGACGCGATCCAGAGTCTTGCGAAAAACTTTGTTACCATCCAAATCACGAACTTCCCATTTGAGTCGGGCCCCCGTCCAGGCCAGAGGCGGATAGGCAAACTTTACTCCATCAGCAGCATGATCCACTTTCAGGTCATAGCCTTCAAAATCCTGCGTATAGGGAATCTTTGGCAAAACACGCCCACGCAATAAACCGCTTAATTCTCCTGCCGTCGCCTTGAACGCTCCGGCACTGGAAACATTGTCGGCGGCCGCGGTAATAGTGTTGGCGGAAATTGCAGCCTTCATTTGTGTCTTCACTTTGGCTGTAGGCGGGATGTACTTCGCAAAATCAGCCTTCACATTGGTCTCTACCACATTGCCATACTGATCGATCTTGTTGACGGACAACTTGAGGGACTGCCCAGGTTTCAGGAGAATGTCTCCTGGCACAATCTGGAGAGCCACTGCCTTGGAATCCGTTGGCTTGACAGCAGCAACGGGTAAAACTGCTGAAGGCTTCTCGCCACTGGCTTTACCAAAAGCATAGAGCTTTTTCATCGTGTGGATATAAACCTTTCCATTCCATGCAATGGGAGAACCCAGAATTCCCCCCTCCAACTCAACCTCACTGAGAATATCAACCCCATCATCCTTGGGCTTTACAACGAGGAAACGTCCATTTGGGAAACCAATATAGAGCTTACCTTCAGAATACAAAGGTGAAGCGTGGATTTGCTCATTATTGAGTTTTTGCTTAAAGAACAACTTACCCGTCTTTGCTTCTACACAAACCAAAACCCCTGTCTTGGTAACTTGATATACGCGCCCATTCGCCAAAACAGGACTACTGGTAAACATAGCGAAAGGATGTCGCCATAGCTCCCAATCCTTCCCATCTGCCAGCTTCAAATTCTTGTCTTTCAGAATCGCCTGCGCCTCGCCGGGGGCGGGTAATTCGGTGGGCAGCTTTATACCGATCATGCGTCCTTCCTCTGCCGCATCGATGTTTTCTTTGCCGTGGATAGTCACAAGCACGCCATCATGAATCACCACTGAGGAATTAACACCACCCTGAGAAGCCTGAAAACGCCAAAGAGCCTGACCCGTGCGCACATCCACGCACGCGACGTTCCCGTCGCCGGTTCCCACATAGAACACGCGACGTCCTCCCACATTAGCGAGTACCGGGGTGGAAAAAGAACTGTCTTTGGGTGCCACCCCTGGAGTGCTGGCCCAAACTGCTTCACCGCTTTTCTTTTTGAACGCGTAGAAACGATCCCGAGCAGGACCTTGTTTACCCCAGTAGCTGGTCACTCCTCGAACAATCACTAAATCACCATCAATCACAGGAGCTCCGGTACGGCCATTAGGAAAAGTCAGCCGGCCGTAGCGTTCCATCAATGAATACTCCCACTGCATCTTACCATCGGCATCAAAACATTTCACACCGCCATTGGTGGTCATTAAGTAAACCCATCCAGTGGCTGGATCAACGGTAGGTGAACCGACTGTATACCGACTGTATACCGTATCACTTAAGTAGTCATTGTAGCCATGCTCCCACTGCAATTTTCCATTTACTTCACTCAAGCACACTAAAACTTCCTGCAAATCCGGTCCTTTTCCTCTATAACCCCAGGCATACACTTTTCCTCCGGCAACTACTGGCGTACCTCGACCGGCAATGTCATAACTCCAGAGTAGGTTCTTTTCGGGGTCAATTACATCAGGCAATCCCTTCTCATCAGTAACCCCGTTCTGGTGTGGCCCCCGCCAATTGGTCCAGCCTGAAACGGCTGCTTCTGAGAAAGACGCGGAAAGAAATAGAAAACCCAAGGTTGCCAGGGCGGCAAATTTGTTCAGCTTCATGATTGATTCAACAAGATTTGTTACCCCAGACGCGTGTAGCATATCTTACCAGCGTCGTTGTTCACAGGGCCGCGCAAATCAATGGCTTTACTCGGCGGGAATTGCAAGGCAGAAATTGTACCTGTACGTACTACTTATAACAAAGCATGCTACAAGAAGACTTTAACGAAGACCTGCCAATTGACTCACCTGAGCGCAAGCGGCTTCCGCTTCTATTGAGACGTGCCTGGTACGGGCTAAATCAAGCGTTCCGGCGAGAAATCAGCCATGCGGGCGCCACGCCGGACCAATTTACCGCGCTTCGAACCTTAAATGAAGGCGATTCGGTAGGACTGACTCAAAGTGAATTAACTCGCTCGATGAGTAGCGACCCCAACACAGTCGCCTCGCTACTTGAACGTATGGCGAAAAATGGGTGGATTGAGCGCAAACCTCACGAAACAGACCGGAGAGCCAAGCGCATCCTGCTTCTCCCTGCAGGGGTCGAAAAATATAACGAACTCCGGGACTCTGCAATCGATCTGCAAGGAAAAATCCTGACAACCCTTCCAGAATCTCAACGCGATAATTTCCTTCAGGAGCTAGCAAAAGTCGCTGACGCCTGCCATGGGGCCGCTCAGGAGGCTGGACGCAAAAATCGCTTTGACATCGATTAGTGGAGTACAATCCTGTGACCGAAAAGGCATTATTGTATCGAGAAGCCACAGAGGCCGATCAATTAGGGAAACTCAAAATCTTACTTGGGATAGTTCGACCTAATAACACGTTTTATGAGGCTAAGCTGGGTGCCTCAGGAATTGACGGTTCGATCTCAAATCTGGAGGATTTTTACCAGCGTTGCCCCTTTACCACCAAGGATGAACTAGTTACCGACCAAAGTGCCAACGCACCTTACGGAACAAATCTCTCCTTACCTATTGAGAACTTCAATCGGATACATCAGACCAGTGGCTCCACTGGAAAACCGCTTCGCTGGCTAGATACGCCTGATAGCTGGCAAGGTATGCTCGATAGTTGGAAAATTGTCTATGAAACCGCAGGCGTAACCGAAAAGGATCGGGCTCTTTTTCCCTTCTCCTTTGGCCCATTCATTGGCTTTTGGATGGCTTATGAGGCCGCAGGGCAATTGGGTTGCCTTTGTTTTCCCGGAGGCGGTCTCACTAGCGTTACGCGCTTGAACATTCTGCTAGAAAACGAAATCACCGTCATCTGCTGCACTCCCACCTATGCCCTGCGACTTGCTGAGGTAGCCAAACAGGAAGGAATTGATCTTTCCCAATCAAGGTTGAGAACAATTATTGTCGCCGGCGAACCTGGAGGCAGCATCCCATCCACACGTAACTGCATTGAAACCGCTTGGCCAAACGCAAAGGTGTTTGACCATCATGGAATGACTGAAGTGGGCCCCGTTACACATCAATGTCTCGAAAGTTCCGATAGCCTGCAAGTAATGGGAAACGCCTATTTGGCAGAGGTTCTTTTACCGGAATCCAATAAACCTGTTGAAGAAGGGGAAGAGGGAGAACTCGTATTAACGACCCTCACTCGCACTGCAATGCCCCTAATCCGCTACAGAACCGGTGACCTTGTGCTCCCTCAAGTTGACGGGAATAATCTGATTTTAAAAGGAGGCATCCTTGGCCGAACTGACGACATGACGATTGTTCGTGGTGTTAATGTTTATCCATCCACTTTTGAACGTATACTGAGACATTTTGATGATGCCGCTGAGTATCAAGTTATTATTTCGAACCAGAGCAACTTAACCGAGCTTTTATTGCGACTGGAACCAAAAGCAAATAAAGACGGAGAGATGTTAAAGGAAAAGGTCAGTACTGAAATCCGTAATCAACTAAATCTACGGGTCAATGTGGAAATTACCCCTCCAGACACTTTGCCCCGATTTGAACTGAAAGCCAAACGTTGGATCCAAAAATAAACCAAAACTTTTAAGAAACTGTTTTACCGACCCGTATCTTCACCTAGCTACTCAGCGCCTTCATCACTCTCAGACTCATTGTTGTCATCCGACTCACTATTTGCATTTTCAGCTTGCTCAGTTTGCGGCTTATTACCTGCCCCTTCACTCACTGATTCACCTTTAAGAAGCAGGGGTGCAATGACGAGTGCAATAACACTCATTAGTTTGAGTAGAATATTTAACGATGGACCTGAGGTGTCTTTCAAGGGATCGCCCACTGTATCCCCAGTCACACCAGCCTTGTGAGCCTCACTGCCTTTTTTGTGATGAACACCGTCTACTTCCACTCCATCTCCGATCTCGAACATCTTCTTGGCATTATCCCAAGCACCTCCGGCATTGGACTGGAAGAGCGCCAGTAATACTCCGCTCACTGTGACTCCCGCCAACAGACCTCCCAATGCTTCAGCTGCTATTTGCCCGCTCCCGGTAACTGCTTTAAACCCGAAGGCAATAACGACCGGTGTTAATACCGCCAACAAGCCCGGCGCGACCATTTCCTTAATGGCAGCATCTGTTGAGATCGCCACGCAGCTAGCATACTCTGCTTTACCATCAGCTGCTTCGTAAACCTTACGGTCCTCCTCGCTCCATTCCTCAATCGGTCGCCCTTCATTGGCCGCCATCTTTTGTAGTGCGGCCTTAAGCTCAGGGATATTGGCAAACTGCCGCCTTACTTCCTCAATCATCGCTCCAGCAGCACGTCCGACAGCATCAATGGCCATCGCAGAAAAAAGATAAGGCAGCATCGCTCCGATAAACAGGCAAGCCATTACATAAGGCTCGGAGACATCAATCTCTTTAATCCCTGCGGTTCCCATGTATGCCGCAAAAAGCGCAAGGGCGGTGAGAGCAGCTGAGCCAATCGCAAAACCTTTACCAATGGCAGCTGTCGAGTTACCGACCGCATCAAGATTATCAGTACGTTCCCGCACTTCCTTGGGTAGTTCGCTCATCTCAGCAATACCCCCTGCGTTGTCAGCGATAGGTCCATACGCATCTACCGCCAATTGAATGCCCGTGTTGGCCAGCATACCCACCGCTGCAATCGCAATCCCATATAAGCCAGCAAAGTAGTATGCCCCAAGAATTGCGATCGCGATGAAGATAACGGGAAAGGTGGTGGAACGCATGCCGCATCCAATACCGGCAATAATGTTAGTAGCATGGCCTGTCACCGATTGCCTTGATACCTCCGTCACGGGGCCAGTATTAATTCCCGTGAAATGCTCGGTCACTAATCCAATAGCAATTCCACAGACCAGACCTAACAAGCTCGCACAAAAAACGCCCAAAGCTGTATACTGTTTGCCGTCGGCGTCTACCCAAGCAGTTGGCAGCAAATTCTGGATCACAAAATACGTGCCAACCAACATGAGGGCCGCAGCAATAAGTTCACCTCTTGTTAATCCGCTCTTCGGATTACCACCTTCTTCAACTGAAACAAATTGTGCTCCAATGATAGAGGCAACGATACCAATAGCCGCAATGCATAGGGGCAACATTACAGCCCCTAGCCCATCTAAAACATCGTACCCTTCCATCTGAACGAAGGTACCCACAAATAATGCACCCAGCACCATGGCGCCAATCATCGACCCCACGTAGCTTTCGAAAAGGTCCGCACCCATGCCGGCCACATCCCCTACATTGTCCCCCACGTTATCGGCGATCGTCGCAGGGTTAAGCGGATGATCCTCTGGGATACCCGCTTCCACTTTTCCCACCAAGTCCGCACCCACATCAGCCGCCTTGGTATATATACCGCCACCGACGCGAGCAAAGAGAGCGATGGAAGATGCGCCGAAAGAAAACCCAGTCAATACTGAGATCACTTTAGTAATATCCCAACCGGCCTGGCCCTTATAGAAAAGAAATAAACCACTCAGTCCCAAAACTCCGAGACCAACCACGCCCATCCCCATTACCGAACCTCCTCGGAAAGCAACATTCAAGGCCGTGTTCAAACCTGTCCGGGCCGCATGGGCCGTGCGAACATTCGCCTTGGTCGCAACCTTCATCCCGATGATCCCTGCCAATGCGGAGCAGGCAGCCCCGACAACAAAAGAAAGCGCAATCAAAGGACTGGACTGAGGGCTTTGGGAGCCCTGATAGGCAAGAAGCAAGGCAACAACCACAACAAATATGGCGAGCTTTGAATATTCCGCCTTTAGAAACGCCATTGCTCCATCGGTGATGTACTCAGAAATCCGTTTCATTCGGTCTGTCCCGACCTCCTGTTTTGCCACCCATTGCGCACGCCAATAAGTGAATGCCAATGCCAAAATGCCTGCGATTGGAATGAGATAGATATTATTGTCCATTTTTTGAATTGTCGTGTCAGAAACGCATTGGAACAGGCGGGAACACCCCTCCTTATTTGCCAAGGCAATCTGTCACCCTCCGCAGCGATGTTAAACCGAAATTGTCGTCATAAGTCAAGAAATACAGAGTTCAAAGCCTCACTTGACCCTACCACGACTGCCCCCTAACCTGAAGGCACCGATTACACACTATGAGTAAGCAAACTGATTCCACTCGACGCGATTTTATCAAGGCGTCGACCGCCACTGCCGGTGCAGCGCTCTCCTTCCCCACCATCACTTTCGGTAAACCCAACAGCGACAAGCTCAAGATCGGCTGGATCGGTTGCGGAGGCAGGGGGTCAGGTGCCATCAATCAAGCCTTGAGTGCCGACTCCAATATTGAACTTCATGCGATTGGCGAAGCATTTCAGGATAAAGCCGATGCGGGATTGGAGCGCATCAAAAAATACCATCCGGGTAAAATTAGCGATGGCATGACAAAACGTATGTTCGTGGGACTGGATGCATACAAAAAGGTTATTGATAGCGGGGTAGACGTGGTACTGCTCGCCACTCCACCCGGCTTCCGCCCGCAGCATATCAAGGCAGCGGTCGACGCCGGTAAACACGTTTTCGCGGAAAAACCCATGGCCACCGATGCCCCCGGCGTGCATTCGGTGATGAAATCCATAGAAAAAGCCAAGAAACAGGGGACATCCATCGTGGATGGCTTTGTCTGGCGCTGGACCTACGCCCAGCGTGACACCTACGAACGCATTCTCGGCGGTGAACTGGGTGATCTGCAGGCCATTTATTCCAGTTACAATAACAACGCCCGCAAACGTTATGTGGACTGGAACCGTGAAAACACCAAGACCGATGTCGAGTATATGCTCCGCCGGTGGTACTACTTCACTTGGCTTTCAGGCGATCACATCGTGGAACAGGCCGTGCATAGTATCGATAAAATGCTCTGGGCCAAAAACGATGAAGTGCCTGCCTACGCGGTGGCCAATGGCGGCCGCCAAAACCGTGGTGAGGAGGAAGGCAACATCTACGATCACTTTGGAGTTGAATTCTCCTGGGCTGATGGAACCCAAGGCTATCATTTTTCGCGCCAGATGGATAACTGCGAGAATGGCGTGTGGGACCGCGTCTACGGCACCAAGGGCAAGTACACCGGCGAGAGTGGCCGCAAGCTGCATGTCTTCTCCAACAAGGAGGGATTAATGTGGCGCTGGAATGCCGGACCCAATGGTGAACGCAGTAACAACGGCTACCAAACCGAGCACGACGAGATGTACGCCGCCATCCGCGATGGCAAACCGCTCAATACGGGTGACCGGATGATCAAGACCACGCTCACTGCCATGATGGCCCGCACCGCCGCCTACACAGGCAAGAAGGTCACCAAGGAAATGATGCTCGAATCAAAGGAACAACTGGTGCCAGACAAGATTTCTTTCGACATGAAGTTTCCTCCCAGGGCCGTGCGCCATGCGGGCCGCGACGAGGCCCTAAAGCCCCACGGTTGGGCATAAGGCCACACACCACAAGATAGCCCAGAGCGTTACTCTTATTTAGTAATCGCAGCAGCGTTGTATGTAATTGTCATCATCAATTACATTCCATAGCGGCACCTTGAGAAACTCTGCAACCCGGTGACCAGCCTCCTCCACTTCATCCCCATTGGAATGATCCATCACCGTTATCCTTTCGCCGGTACTCAATACCAGGTTCAACTCATAGCTAAAATACATCCGCCTCTGCATATCCCGGTGCCGCCCGTAGGGTGACCTGTGTGGAT
>CAZHJW010000070.1:3800-11262 GCA_964533265.1 uncultured Pedosphaera sp. | reverse complement strand
CGCGCCAAGATATGTGTGGCTTTTGGATTTGAAGTACCTTTCTTCTGTGGTCCTCCAGGCTTTTTGGTCGACTTCTGTTGAGAGTTTTTTTGAGGCGTCCTTTCTTTTTTGGGGTTTTTCGAATCTGGTTTTTTTATGGCCAAAACTACCTCGTTGCCTCTTCGTACAGTGTGTCGTGGTAGAATGAAAACGTCTGTCAGTGTGTTGCCGGTGATATCGGCACGAACGAAGAGCCCCGCGCGTAACGCAGGTTGGTGACCGTAAGGTTCAGGCACTTGTGCGATGAGAAAGAGCTGTTGGCTGGCGGAATCGTAACGGCTCTCAGCCCTGTCAATCTTGCCTTGCCAGGTGTGTGTATCCACACCGATTTGGGCAGTGAGTTTTACGTCCGGATATGTAAGGGGAGCTTGATGCTTGAGGGCCTCGGTATTGTTTGTGCTGACCAGTTGTTCAGGCACGTTCATGTAGGAAAGGCGGTGATTGGATATCGGTAAACGTACCTCGGCATAATCGGTGGCAATGGCTGTAGCCAATATGGTATTGGCGTTAACGACCTGGCCGATGTCCACCCGTTTCTCCGTAATACGCCCGTGGTACTGCGGTGCAATGATCACGGTTCGTTTTGAATTGCGCTGGGCTTGAGCTGCCTCGCTTTCAGCGATTTTGATTTGGGCAAGCAGTTCAGCTTCCAGCTGGGCAGGGCGTCGGAGGTTCTCTCTGGCTTCAATCAACTTTGCCTCGGCCACCTTAATCTTGGCTTTAAGGTCGGCTTCCAATTGTTGCGGTTTCTCTGCCTTGTCCTTGACCGCCTTTTCCAGTGTAGCGCGTTTGGCTTGTTCATTGGCCTTTGCCTCGGCTACCTGAGGTTCCCTTTTTGCCAGATCGCTTGCGCCTTCAAGTTTATTGATTCGTTTCAGGTTGGCGATTGCTGCATCGCGTTCAGCATTCTTAAGCACGAGATTGGCTTCAGCCTGCTTGAGGTTGGCTTGAGCAACGGTTACGGCGTTGGAGTAGCTTGATCGTTCCAGTTGCTCGAGCTTTAGGGCAACCAGTGCCTGTTCAAGATTGGCCTGGGCAACAGCAAACGCATTAGTGATGCTGGCACGTCCAATCTTTTCCAGAGCAAGTTTTGCTTTCAACTGATTAATCGAACCTTCTGTTTTTGTAATGGCGTTGAGATAATCTGAGTTGTCGAGTGTCAGGAGTTTTTGTCCGGGCTTAAAGAACCCGCCTTCCTTGAAGTTCGATTCAATGGAAATAATGCGACCGGAAACTTCTGGATTGATGCTGGTCACTGCCCGTGCTTGAACCCTGCCTTGGCTCGGTAAATGGACAGTAAAATTGGTAGCTTGTAATCGAATGCCATCCACCAGCGGAATGGTGGGTGGAGGTGTTCGTTTTTCTGCTTCCTCCTGGTTTAGCCAATAATATCGGGCTATCGAAGAACTGGCTCCGAGAATAATTGCGCAAATTGCGAAACCCACGAGGTATCTCTTGGATTGAGATGGTTTAGGGCTGGAGTCCTTGGTTTTCTCGTATTCACTCATTCTAATTCAGGCTTGTCTTTGGGCTGGGCAAATTCACCTCCAAGGGCGAGGTACAGATCAATGCGGTTTTGCAGCCGTAAATTTTGCAGGTCTATCAGGGATCTTTTAGCGTCAAATACGCGCCGTTGAGATTCGAGTACGGTTACCAAGTCCGCGAGGCCAGCCAGATAATCGTCCTGCGCAAGTTTTTCCGCTTCATTCGCCTCGGTTGCTGCACCGCGCAGAGCTGTTTCTTGTTTAACCAGATAGGTTTCGGCTGCCAACGCGGTTTCTACCTCGGCAAAAGCCTGCAGAGTGGTTTGCACATATTGATATTTCGCCTGTTCCCGCTGCGCCTTGGCCCGTTCCACTTGGGATTTGATCTTGCCTGCATCAAAAATTGGCCTGGTGAGATTGGAGGCAAGGTTCCAGATGTTATTGTTAACATCCAGCACATTCTCCAGCTCATCACTGGAAGTCCCGTAACTGGCGGTGAGGCTAAACTTGGGAAGCCGATCTTTATTGGCTGAATCCACCCGTTTATGGGCGGCCAGGTATCCACGTTGGGCGGCCAAGACATCAGGTCGTCGTTCAATCAATTGGGCCGGCAGGCCGGCGGGTACGGCGTTGGTCAGTGTGGGAAGGCCGTTACTCAGCGCTAACTCACTATTTGGATAACGCCCGAGTAAAATTTCCAGTGATCGGCGAGCCGAATCTCGTTCGCGCAGTCGCATCTGGAGTGTGTTCTTAGCATTGTGAACGCTGGTGCGCATGAGACGCACGTCCAATGCCTTGGTGAGGCCCCGTTGCAGCCCTTCCTCCAGAACCGCTAAATTATTGGTATAACTACCCAGAGTTTGTCTGGCCAGTTGTGACTGTAACTCTGTTTCAGCCAAATTAAACCAGCCTTTGGCGGTATTGGCGGCGAGGCTTAGGCGTGCGGCCTGTAGGTTAACTGCGGCCTGCTCAGCATCGAGTCGAGCAGCAAAACGGGTATCGTTCAGGCGCCCCCAAACATCGAGCTCCCACGCCAAATCGAGAGAGGGAGTATAGCGTTCGTTGCGCGAGGAGGTGATTTTAAAGCCTCCAGTAGAATTACGTTTGGTACGTGAGGCAGCAGCCTTGGCGCTTAGGGTGGGCAGCAGAGGAGCTCCAGCGATTTTAAGGTTAGCTTGCGCGGCTTCAAACTTGGCGGCTGTGATGCGCAGGTCTGGGTTGTTGGAGAGTGCCTCGCGAACCAGGGTATCAAGCGTGCGGTCATTAAAATCACTCAGCCAACCGGCTCCAGCCGGGGCATTGGTGGTGCCTGCAGTGAACTGTTTGGGCCAAGCCAATCCGGCGAAGACATCAGGGGTCTTCTTTGCATTGGTTGCACAACCCACAAACCATGCTCCGATCAAAACCAATAATGAGTAAACCAATTGTTTCACCAGCTAAATCCTCCGTGTGGAGTCGCCTCGTCGTCGAGGAGATTACTAGCCGAAAAAGGCCAAAAAGTTGAGCCAAAAGATGCTCCCACAAGGTGAAGGGTTACAGCCGCCTGGAAAAAGTTTTATCAAGTACTGGCGGTGAGGCTTCAAATAGGAACAAAAAAGGGGACGATAACAAAACCGCTCTTCTCTGAACCGGATTTGCAGCCCTTACTCTCCAATACGGTCTAAAACTTTTCCCCAACCATCTCGCCAGTCAAATGAAGGTTCATTGAACCAGCCGATTTGCTGTGCATGGTCAGCAGGCCAAATGATGGTTTCTTCACCCCAGCGCGCCGATTGGCTGGAAACCAGCCCGTCATTTGGGCCTTCGGTTTCGAAAACAACGTCATGACACATACGAAGCGCCCGCAGAGTTTGTTCCCTTTTCGGTTCGCCTGCCACCGAAAGATATTTTATCCCTTCGGCATCCGGGGTTTTCTCGTTGAACGTGGCGCATTCGATCGTTCGCAAATCCAAGAAGGCCTGTGTATCCATGCTGCTCCATTCAAGCATTTTGAATATTCCAATTTGTTGAGTCCGGGAGATTGCCCAATCTGCAACTGGAGAACCTCGATGAGGAGTGGCGATGGTGGTTAGTGAACGCACATGATCGGCCATCTCCAAGTGCGAGATCATGTGTCTGGAATCAAGCCCCCCCTGACTGTGAGCGATGATGTGAACCGGTTCATCGGTTGCCTCTGTGATTTGACTTTTCAAGTTGGCAGCCCGCGTTTTGATTGAACCAATTCCTTCAACCTGAGGAGTAATCACTTTGTATCCATTTTCCTTTAGCCAATCGGGAATCCCTTTAAAGTAGTCGGCTAACTGTAAATTTTGAATAAATGCCTGAGCCAGACCCAGCATACCGTGTGCAAGAACAATGGGAGTTTTCATTTATTGGGTTAATTCACGTAAAATCTGCGAATTTTATCGAGACCGGGGTCGTCCTAAAATCGCTGCTTTGAAGCAGCCTAATACTACAATACACTTTTTTCAATGAATGGGATGAAATTCAACTGCTCAGGAATGGGTCGGCGGGATTTTTTACAGGTGGGCCTTGGAGGTTTGGCTGGACTAGGTTTTTCAGATTTATTGCGTGCGCGGGAAGGTAATCAAAACAAGTCTGCTAAGTCCCTGAATTGTATTTTGGTATGGCTGGATGGAGGGCCTTCCCATTATGAGAGTTTTGATCCCAAGCCGGATGCGCCCAAGGAGATTCGGGGTGAGTTTGGTAGTATCAAGACGAGTGTTCCCGGTGTGCATTTTTGTGATAAAGTTCCCAATTTGGCCAAAGTGATGGACAAAATGACCATCGTTCGGTCAATCAGTCATAAGGATCCCAATCATGGCGGCGGTAATCATTATTTGATGACCGGTCGACCCACTCCGGTACCGGTCAATTGCGGTGCTTTTGTGACCTTTCATCCTTCCTTTGGCTCGATGGTCAGTTACGAGCGAGGGATACAAAAAGGACTGCCGCCTTACATGTCGCTGGGGCGGATGACCCGCTCGGGCGGCCCCAATTTTCTCGGTGCCCAGCACGCTCCTTTTGTCATTACTTCAGATCCAAGCAGTTCCAGTTTCAAGGTTCGTGATGTGGTTTTGCCCAAGGGGATAAGCGAGGCTCGCGCCGATGACCGACGTGGGTTGCGTGCAGAGTTGGATAATTTGCTGCGCATTACTGACAAGGCAGCCAGGGATCCGGCTGTGGACTTTGATCAGTTCAATGCGCAGGGGGTGGACCTTGTTACCTCCAAAGAAGCCCAGGCGGCCTTTGACATTTCTAAGGAAGATGAAAAGGTGTGCAATGAGTACGGAAAGAATAGTCTGGGGCAAAGATTGCTGCTGGCGCGTCGCCTGGTTGAGGTGGGAGTATCTTTTGTGACAGTTTACTATGGAGGATGGGATCATCACCGTGACATATTCAAAACGATTAAAGGCGAATTTAATTCCAAATGGGATGTGGGTCTTTCTGCATTGATTAGAGATCTTGATCAACGCGGTATGTTGGATAACACCATGGTGATTTGTCTGGGTGAATTCGGTCGCACGCCAAAGGTGAATTCCAGGGGGGGTAGAGATCATTGGCCAGGAGCGATGAGTGTTCTATTTTCCGGAGGAGGGGTGCCTCGTGGGCAGGTGGTGGGCGCGACTGACGCCAAGGGTTATTACGGGGCTGAGAATGTTTACAGTCCGGAGGATTTTGCCTCCAGTCTTTATCTCAAGATGGGGATTGATCCCGAGCAGGTTCTATATACTGAGACAGGAAGGCCGGTGCAGTTGGTGGATGGAGGACAACGAATTAAGGAACTCTTCAACTAATATGCGCGCGTTTTGTGGGGCGCTATTTATTCTCTTTACGTCAATTCATGCTGCTCCCCCGCAGGTGGATTGGCTTTTCCCTATCGGTGCTCAACGTGGTAGCGAAGCTTTGGCTCAAATCGGGGGAAAATACAACTGGCCGCTTAGGGTATGGTGCGAAGTAGGAGGTATAAGATTCGCGCCCGAGAAGGAGAAAAAAGGATTTTACAGAATCAATGTAGGCAAGGATGTAACCCCCGGGCCATATCTTGTTCGGTTTTATGATGATAATGGCTCGGCACAGCCGCGGGTGTTTTTCGTGAGCAAGGCTGTGGATGTTCCGGAAAAAGAGCCCAACAATGAAATGCTCAAGCCTCAAATGGTGGGGAATTTACCCGCGGTGATACATGGGAAATTTGGCAAGGGTGGTGATGTGGATTCCTACCAGTTTAGTCTAAAAAAAGACCAAATTTTGGTGGCTCAAATGGATGCTTACACGGCTGGCGTATCTATGGACGCGCTTATGCTTCTGCGGGATGCACGTGGGGTGAAGTTAAACTTTAACCATGATGCTCACTCTTTGGACCCGCGTTTGATATGGAAGTGTACGCAAGATGGCGATTACGTCCTACAGATGGCATGCTTCAAGTTTCCAGCCAATAGCAATTCCAGTTTTGATGGGGGGGCAGACCGTGTTTACCGCGTGACCCTTACAAATGGCCCTTGGGTTCGTCATGCTTGGCCGGCAGGGGTAAGAGAGGGATTGGACTCAAAAGTTAAGCTGGTGGGATGGAATCTCAAGAGCGACAAGGTGAATGTAGTGAACCCAAAGGGAAATGTGCTGATCTTGCCGACTGACGCGGCGAATAGTCCTCTGCGTCTTCCAATTGCTTCACATGATCAAAGAGTTGAGCAGGAGCCTAATGATGCCAATGCAACTGCGAATCTAGTCAGGTGTCCTGCGACTGTTTCAGCCCGCATAAGCAGGTCCGGGGATGTGGATCGTTATGCCGTTGAAGTAAAAAAAGGCGAGCGTTATCGGTTTGATATTGATTCTTTCAAAGACGGATTTTTGTTGGATGCTCAATTGGCTTTGGAGGATTCCAATGGAAAGGAGCTATCAGTTAATGATGACTCCAATAAAAAACGTGACCCAATACTCAATTGGATTGCTCCAGATGATGGTCGTTATTGTGTTCGGGTGCGGAGTCTGTTGGATAAAGGTGGGATGGAGTATTTTTACCGTCTTCATTTCGTTAAACCTGAGCCAGGGTTCAGTGCCACGGTGACGGCCCCTCAATTTGCAGTGAACGCTGGTAAGACCAATGAGGTGAAGGTTTCGGTGAATTATCTGGATGGTTACAAGGGTAAGCTCACTGTATCAGCGGCGAAACTTCCGAAAGGAGTTAGCGCCCAGTCGGTTGTTCTAGAGAAGAAAGGAGTTGCCACACTAAAGTTCGTCGCCTCCGATGATGCGCCTCTTTTTAGCGGACCGTTGTCGCTTCTTGTTTCAACTGAAGGAGGCGCTGAACGTAAGGAGATCCTCTGTGCGCTGACCAGTTCGGGTGTCAATAATGGGGTTCCTCAAGGCTTTCCTGAATATGTTATTCCCGAGACACGCCATCTTTGGCTTACAATTCTTCCTCCCAAGAATGCTGATAAGAAGAATGACAAAACGGTGAAGAAGTAAGTCCTTTTCACGCTGGCGACTTGGTGACAGGTGGCGTACGTTGCTCCTTATGGAGGTTATTGTTAAGCGTGGGGATGAACAGTTTGGGCCGTTTTCTTTGGGCCAACTCAAGGAACATTTAGCTAGTGGAATGATTTTGGAGGATGACTGGGCTTGGCACGATGATCTTTCTGATTGGGTTCCTGCTCAAACACTGATTGAGGCTTCACCAGCGGCTAACTCCATTCCCAAGCCAATTGATGAAGCGGCAACTCAATCAGTGACCCCACACTTCAAGCCGAAGGCTGCCTTCGGTGAGAAGACGGTTGTTCTGGTGGCGGCTCTATTTATTTTGGTTGGAGGTTTGACGACGGCCTATTTTCTGGGGGTTTTCGGTGGAGTCGAAAAAGGGCCCGTGCCTGCCGCCGTTGGTTCCGGTTTGGTTGCTAGTGAAACCGGTCGTGGTGATGCTGAAGCAGGAGGTGTGAGTGGAG
>CAZHJW010000070.1:0-3700 GCA_964533265.1 uncultured Pedosphaera sp. | reverse complement strand
TCCGGTTCTAATTGATTCAGCTACATCATTCAATGAGGTGACCCAGAAATTGGATAAGGGAGGTAGTTTCTATTTTTATCTGAGTACTGCTCAAGCCCAACAATGGGTGAGAACTATCTTTGATGAAGGAGGAGATTTGGTGAAGCAGATGGGAGGGCAGGATTCATTTGATCCGATAGGTGCGGCGTTTAATCAATTTGCAGGAACGGGAATAGAGGCATCTGAGGCAGCCTATACAGGGTTGGGCCTTGATAGTATTGATGGGGTAGGGGCCAGCACCAAGGATTTGGGCGAAGGACTCAAGCGGAATGTCTCGGTAGTGCACCACGATGCCACGCGGGGAGGAGGCCTTTTGTGGAAAGCTTTTGGCGAGGCTCCTCATGAGTTGGGCGCACTTAAATTAATACCGGCCGAAACAGTGATGGCCGCCCATGGAGATTTAAATTTAACGGTTATCCTTCAATGGGTTCAGGCGATGGTTAAGGATCATGGATCCCCTGAGAAGCTCGGGGAGCTAAACACTTTTTTGAAGAGTCCTCTATTTCTAGCGTTTAATGGTGGGTATGGGGGTGAGGTGGGGCAATACATAACCTTTGATCTGTCCAAGACGATTCAGGTGCCGATGGGGAATGCTCTTCTGGGGCGCGTTATCGGTGGTCCTGATACCGGTGTTAAGGAGGCTCTTCCTGTGCCGGAAGGGTTGCCGGGAAGTTTAGCAGTGCCACAACCTATTCGTATTCCTCAGGAAGAGCTTCCTGCTTTAAACGGAGGCATCCCGCCTTTGCCTTCGGGTTCCTCTGACGGGGGAATGGTGGAGATGCCTGAACCGGGCATAATAATCACGATGAAGGTAAATGATAATTCGATCCAGAAGATGATCGAGGGCCTGGTATCGGCCCAAATGCCATTGCAGCCGGTGGACTTGGGTAGGGTAACGATCAGTCAATTATCCCAACCAATGGTTTTGCCAGGTTTACCTATTCCTTTGCAGCCAGCGATGTTTCAAGTAGGAGGCTATCTGGTAATCACTTCAAGCCCAGCTCTGGCTAACAAGGTGATCGCAGTACACAATGGGCAAAGTCAGGGGCTTAAAGGAACTCTCGAATTCCAGAAAATGTCCAAGGGCTTGCCTCTGAAGGGTAATCAACTCTTCTATGTGAGTGATCGTCTCAGTGCCCTCTCAGCTAAAATGGTAAAGGAATCTCTTTCAACAGGGATGGGGGGTGGACTTCCCAAGCCCATGGAGGATTTGCTCACCAAACTGATGACCATGGGGTCTTCTGCAAATTTGTCAGTAGTTCAGATGCAGTCTGAAGGCATGGTCATGCAAACACATACTGAAGGCATGGGATACGATACCATGGCACTGGCTGGAGCGATGGTCGCGCCGGTTGCTTTGGGAGCGATTGCCTTGGGAGCGGGCTCATTTGCCGAAGGAGTAATTGGAGGGAGATCGTTGTTTGATGCGGGAGCTATGTCAGCGCAAAAAATGAATAATGGAAAGCAGTTGGCGGTTGGAATCTTTGAATATGAGGCGGTTAACGGGGAACTGCCCAAGTCAGCCTCGTGGAGTGATGAGGTTCTAAAGCAGGTTAAGGATGAGGGGGTTTTTGGTGATCCGGTTTTTTTAGAGACAGCTGCCCCAGGTGAAAGGGTATGTGTTTGGCTCTATAACAAACATCTGGGAGGTGTGAAGTTGGCAAATATTGAAGATCCTGCCAAAACCGTGTTGCTTTATGATGCGGGTCTGGATTGGAACGGTTCGGCGGGTAAAGAGGAATTTTTTCCTGATCCTGAATCAAAGATTATAACGGTCTTTGTGGATGGCCACGTCGAGCAGTTGGGGCCGCAGGATGCTGCCCGGATCAAGTGGACTCCATAAGATTACAGGTTTGCTAGGCCGATTCTAACCCTGTTTTTTTTGTTGTCTGCCGCCTCGCGTGCCTTCAGAGTGTGCTTTCCCATCGCGAGACCTTTATCCAATCGAGTATCATGAAAAACCTGTTAAATTTTTTATTAATTCTAACTGCTACAGGCCTGCTTGGCTGCGGTGGAAATGAAACAACATCGGAAACTCCCGAGGTAAAACCGAGTGCACAACCTGAGGCAGGCGGTCAGCCTGGACAGCAGGCAGTAGCCGAGAAGAAAGAGGAACCCAAAAATACCTTGTGGGATGAGGTGGCTTCCCGGGTAAAGTCTGAAACCGTTCCCGCTGGTCAGAAAAAGGCTGCGATCCAAAACAGCTTCTGGTCTGTAAATCAGCAACTCGATCAAGGTGGCAACTTCTATCTCTATATGAGCACCGAACAGGTGTTGTCCAAATTGGATGAGTTCTTGGATGGAATTTCGGCTGTTGCCGACGCAGCAGGCACCCAGCTTGGAGAAATGGAACGTCAACAGATGACCATGGCCATGGACATGGGCCGTACTGCTTATGAGCAGATTGGCATAAGGGACATCAGCGGTTTTGGAATGAGTAGTTTCGCGGTAGATAAAAATCTCAATCGCAACGTGATGGTGCTCCACCATTATCCAGAGAAGAAGGACGGGCTTTTCTGGAAAATAATGGGGGCACAGGCGCATGAACAACAGATCTTGAAAATGCTTCCTGCCGACACAGTGGTAGCTGTGCAGGCAGATTTAGATTTGGTGACGGGCTTTGATTGGCTGCGCAAATTTATCACCGACACCGCACCGCCTGATATTGTGGCTGAGTTTGCCCGAGGCTTGGCCGAGATGAATCAGGCTGTCGGTTTCGAGGATTTATTCAGGTCAACCGATGGCGAGATGGGTGTATTTGTCACACTTAATGATGCCAAGCGCATCCCCATTCCTCTTCCACCCGATGCACCGCAGGGCCTGAATTTGGATATCGCTGAACCGGCCATAGCGATCACCCTGAAGGTGAAGGATGAACAGTTAATGGGGTTTATTATGCAGATGCTTCAAAACCCGGAGTTGGCAGAAATGCTCAGCCAATCCAAGGAGGGGGATGTTACCCTGCATACCTTAACCCCGCCTGAATTGCCCCTGCCCATTGACCTGAGCCCAACGCTGATGAAGGCCGGCGACTATATTATCCTCACCACCAGTCAAAAGCTGGCCAAGGATATATTGGCTGTTAAAGCCGGCAAGAATGAGGGATTGGCAGGTACTACGGAATTCAAGCAGCTGGCTGGGGAAATGGATCTCAAAGGCAACCAGCTTCATTTTGTGAGCAGTCGTATGGGTAAGGAGTTTGGCAAATTGCAGAAGCTCGTGATGTCGGCTGCTGAAGAGCAAGCCAAGGTAGGCGATCCAGCGGAGCAAAAGGTGTTTGAAATGATGAAGAAATTTTCCGGGATGGATGGAGAGCCAGCCGGACAATTGGCTGTGATGCGGGTTACTCCTGAAGGTATTGTCATGGAGAGTCATAGTAGTGGAGATGCCATGGGGTCAGCCGGGCTGCTTATGGTAGGCGGTGCCGGGATTGGAGCGGCTATGGCGCTTCCTGCCGTGGCTCAAGCCAAATCCAGAGCTCAAGATGTCCAATGCCGAAATAACCTCCGGCAAATTGAGTTTGCGATCAGCCAATGGGCGTTGGAAAAACGAAAGGCCGATGGCACACAGGTTAAGCTTGGCGATCTAGCTGAGCATTTTGAAGGAAGGGCTCCCATGTGTGCTGGTGGCGGAGAGTATATTTTAACCACAGTCGGCAAAA
>CAZHJW010000069.1:0-11291 GCA_964533265.1 uncultured Pedosphaera sp. | reverse complement strand
GGCGACCGGGATACGGCATTGGCTCAAGCGGGTGCTGAATGTTTGAGGCAGGCGGGGGTAAAGGAGGTGCAGGTTGACCGGACTTTACCTTTTTTATTTGCCAATGAAATTCAGAAAGCCGGCATCCAATTGGAATATGATTCAAATTTTGGGGTGTTGGAAAGGCGCGTAAAAAACGAGGAAGAGCTGGGGTATCTACGGGAAGCACAAAAAATTACTGAAGGCGCCATGGAAATGGCCTGCTCACTCATTGGCAGTGCGTCAGCCGACGCGGCTGGTATATTGCAACATGATGGCCTGCCGTTAACGTCTGAGCGGGTACGTCAACTCATCAGCCGGTTTGTGCTGGATCATGACTGTACTACTTTGCATGACTCGATCGTTGTCACCATTCCTCATGTTGCCGATTGCCATCACTTTGGAACCGGCCCCCTGCGCAAGGATCTGCCGGTAATTGTGGATATTTTTCCAACGCATAATCACACCCATTATTGTGGTGATTGTACTCGCACGGTGATTAATGGAGATCCTTCTGATGTAATTCGTGACATGCATGCCTGTGTCCTAAAGGCGCATCAGGCAGGTTGTGAGGCATTGCGACCGGAAACCACGGGGCAGGCAGTGCATGAAGCTGTGGTAGAGGTTATCCGGGCGGGGGGCTACCACATGGGCCAACCACCTGATGATGCGGATGAGGAATATATTGGGATGCGGCACGGGACCGGGCACGGCATTGGTTTGGATGTGCATGAACCTATTTTGTTGGCCACGGGTGGAGGAAAGATTCTGGAGCGTGAAGTGTTTACGGTGGAGCCGGGCTTGTATTCAGCCAAGTACGGTGGGGTGCGTGTGGAAGATATGGTGGCAGTGACGGCTACGGGCCATGAGTATTTCAATACGCTTCACTCGGGACTGGACTGGAAGTAGTTTTAGATGAAATAGTCAGCCTGCCTCATGAATAAATTTTACCGCAAGTTTCTTGTCTTACTGATTCTTTTTTCCTGTTTACTCAGGTCAGCTCCTGGAGGTGCGGTGGCTACGGTCGACCCGATCGCGACCGATGCGGCTATTCATGCCCTGAAAAACGGGGGTAACGCCTTTGACGCTGCCGTGGCTGCCGGACTGACATTGGGCGTTGTCAACGGATACAATTCAGGGATTGGCGGGGGATGCTTTGTGGTGGCGCGATTAGCCAATGGAAAGGTGATGACACTCAATGGCCGGGAACAAGCTCCAGCCAAGGCTCACCGCGATATGTATCTGCGTAACGGCAAGGCTGATACAAATCTCAGTCAAACCGGAGCCTTAGCCATCGGGGTCCCTGGAGCACTGAAGGCTTATGCTGAACTGAGCAAGAATCATGGCAAGCTCCCATTTAGTGTACATCTGAAGAATGCAGCCAAGATTGCCGAGAATGGGTTTGCCATTCCCAATGCCTTCGCCGGACGGATCCGGGTGAAAGTGCGCGATATAAGAAAGTTCCCTGCTGCTGCAAAAATACTATTGGATCAAAATGGAAATCCAAAACGGGCCGGGCAAATTCTCAAACAGCCGGATTTAGCCAACACCTACCGGCAGGTGGCAAAACACGGAACGGATTGGTTTTACAAGGGACCTTTTGCAGAGAAAACCGCCGCCTGGATGAAGAGTAATGGTGGCATGATGACCGTTGCAGATTTTGCCAAGTATCATACGACCGATTTTGATCCGGTACGTACGACCTATCGGGGTTATACAATCCTGGGAATGCCCCCACCCAGTTCAGGCGGGGTGCATGTGGCCCAGATTCTTAATATGCTGGAGGGTTATGATTTACAGAAGATCGATCCCAAGTCGGCTGACTTTTATCATCTCATTACTGAATCCATGAAGCTGGCTTTTGCTGACCGGGCACATTGGTTGGGCGATCCAGCCTTTGCCAAGGTCCCCAAGGGACTGGTGGATAAGGGATATGCCAAAGCATTGGCTGGGAGGATTGATATCAAGAAGGCTTCGGTCGTAAAAACCCATGGAACCCCGCCCCGATCCAATGAAGATGTGTTCAGTAAACACACCACCCACTTTTCCTGTGCGGACAGTGAAGGCAACTGGGTGGCCATTACTGCCACCATTAACACTTCCTTTGGATCCAAGGTCGTTATTCCCGGTACCGGGGTGATGATGAATAATGAAATGGACGATTTCGCCGCAGCACCAGGGGTGCCCAATGCCTTTGGTTTATTGGGAACGGAAGCCAACTCGGTGGCTCCGGGTAAACGCCCCTTATCGAGCATGAGCCCCACAATTGTACTTAAGGATAACAAACCCATTCTCGCGGTGGGCGCAGCGGGCGGACCGACAATCATTACCCAGACTCTCCTGGCTCTCATTCATACCCTGGACTATGGCTTGCCCGTTAAGGAAGCATTGGATCAACCGCACTTTCATCATCAATGGAGGCTATCTTGAATGAACTAAAACAGCGAGGTCACCAGCTAAAGGTTTACAGTAGCATGGGGGCAACGCAGGCTGTCGGGTTTTTTGATGGTAAATTTCAGGCGGCCCATGACCCACGGCTCAAAGGCAAGGCTACGGTTTTTAAGCCTTCCAAATAGGGTTTGTTTTCGCTGTTATCTATACTCAATATGAAACGCTTTTTATTAATCTGTTTTTTTTGTGGGTTACTGTCTTTGCAGTCAGCCCCCTTGTTCAACATGGCCAAAATATTGGACGCGAACACTCTGGAAGTAAAGGTGCTCAAGGATTGGCATGAAGTAGGGGGTGAAGTAGCTACGCGACAGAAATTAATCACCATTCGGGTGGGTGAACTGATGCCGGGAAAAGAATACCGGGTGCCGGTGCGGATGGTTGTACCGGCCAAAGGAAAGGCCAGGGGTTTTCACCTGACTGGAGGCCATAACCCAGCTCAGTTCCAAAAGGATTTACAGCCGCGCGGTGTGGACCGGACCCTGCTCGCGGAAGGAGTGGGTCTGGTACAAACGGTGGTGCAGGTGTTGCAGGTATCGGGCCAGCGAGAACTGGGCAGGCTTGCTGACCGGCGTTTTGCGGAGACCTTGAATCCGCATTATTCCATCCAGTACTGGGGCTGGCCGGCTACCTTAATGCGGGCTACGACTGCGGCTTATGCCGAGAAGAATCATTTTGAGAAAGGCAAGGTTGCTGCATCAGGCGGCTCCAAGAATGGTGCCTCGCCTTCGGTGGCCCTGATTGAAGATGAGCGATTGACCGCCCTGCATGCGAGTGTGTCGCCCATTTGGGATTCGCCCTTGCGCCTTTGTGACCGCAAAGCCTGGGATGAGTTGCGCAGGGCCAATGAGGCATATGGAGCGAAGTTGAAGGAGCGCGGGCAACGGGTAAACATGGAGCGGATCATGAATCATTTCTTTTTGGGCGGCACCTTTGGGCCGGTTTATAACCGCCAGGCTCTGGCTGCGGGAAACAAATGGGAGGATTTGCAGAAGATTGCCGGTGAGATGGCCGATCACGTTTTTGTTTCCCGGCACCTGAAAACTCTAAAGGAGCGAAATGTGGATTTACTTTTTCATCCGGGCACCCACGACTTTGTGGCCTTTGACCTGGCATGGGGAGGGAAACATCACCCGCAAATCCCCATTTATCTGAAAGCCAATACCGGCCACGGGATTCGTGGGCCTCATCCGGCTGCTGAACGTGATGAACAGAATAAATCGGCGTTTTTACTTCACCACTTCTTTGGGGGAGAAGGGCTGTTACCTCCTCCAACGGTGAAGAGTAGAGCCGATGAGGATAAGGTTCAGATCACGGTGAAATTTCCTAGGGGAGCTAAGGCAGAGAATGGGCGCATTTGGTGGATGTATGACCGCGGCCCTGATGGGAGTGCGGCCTATATTGCTGAACTTTTTCCTGAGGATCAGGCTGCGCCCTTGAAGTTTAACCCCAAAGAAAATTCATGGAGTGCGACTTTGGCCTTGAAGCCGGGTAAGAAGCACATTGATTTCTTTAGTAACCACCGCAAAACCATTCGCCGTGGTGGCCGAACTTATAACACCTACATTTCCAGTCCCTATACGCGAGTTTCCCTTCAATGAGCCACAATGTGTTTTGGGAATCGAACCCAACGAACATCAAAACACTGAAATATTACGGGTTCTTTTTGGGTTTTCTTAGGCTGGCCTTCGGGATCCATGCTGCGGAGGTCTGAATGGAGTGGGTGCAGGAACAGCCGCTACTGCTTTCAGGCGCCAACATCAACCCTTGCGCAGGAATAATCCCCAGCCAACAGCCGCTGCGGATGCCTTCGAGCTGTGATTTTTTGTTGGTCTCGAGGTCCCAGATGCCGTGGAAGTGGTGACGGAAAAACATACTGTGATTGCTGGCGGCCATGTTGCCGCATCCGCGCCGCGCGGGCAGATCGGTGCGCAGCAGTTTGCCGGTTCGCAGAGCAAAGGCGCGGCTGTCGGAATAAAAGGTTTCCCCAATCACCAACGGATGTTGCAGGTGTCCGCCGTGGTGATCCTTGGCTGCTTTGTGACTTTCCTCCCAAAGCTGTGGCACCTCAGGATTCTTCGTGTCAAAACGCAGCGCCGGTGAACTCACATCATAGGCGTAGGTATGGTATACCTTATTGCGATCACTACCCGTGGCCACAAGCGTGCCCTCAGCATGCACGAGGTAGAGCATGTTCTCGCACTTGGAAAAATCCACAGGGCGTTCCCAAAGTTTCTTGCCGGTCACACGATCGAGAGCTACAAGGTGTTGGCCGGTCAATTGCGCGGGCGCGATGCGGCTGGTGGCGGACTTGACGAGATTAGTGCTGCGACTTTCCACAAAATAAATAGTGTCGTCCGCGATAGTGAGCGTGGAATTCATCACCGCACCGCCCTGGTAAGCCCACTGCTCTTTGCCGGTGACGGGATTATGACTTAACAGCGCATCACTCACCACGCGTTGCACATCACCCGCACCAACGCCATCGTACCACTCGCCGGAATCCGCCTTATAGCTGGAACCATTTTTCACCGTGGCACTGAGTAATTGTCCTTTGCCGGCTGAGAGCCAACCCCAATCGCGCCCTTTTGCAGCATGGATGGCAGCCCGCCGCTTTCCGGTTTGAGCATCGAGCGCGATGCACTCGCTGCCGATGGTGACAAAGAGGGTGTCGTCAGTCGCCACCATGTTGGATCCGTCACGCGGCATGTTTGAACGGCGCATTTCAGGCGAGAAAAACGTCCACAACACCGTGCCATTGTAGGCATCCACACCGAATAGGACACGGTCCCCCTGAATAAACATCCTGCCATTGGCAGCAAGCGGCGCTGGATTACGCCCGCCACGGTCCGGCATCGGCCGCGGTCCGGGCTCACCCCACCAAAGGATGCCCATCTCGCCACGCACGAGGTCGTCGCGGCTATTGGTCGTGTTGTCGGCCGAGCCGTATTGATGCGTCCATTCACCCGCGCCTTCGAGCTTGCCGAGCTCCACCTTTGCCCATAATTGGCCGGCTTCCGCCGAAACAGTACAATTAGCCCCACCTCGCTTGAACCATCCCTCAAAATCTGCCTGCGTTAGTGACCCTTTCAATTGCCCCAACATCGCCACCCCGCCCGCAGGACGCAACACGCGCATCAGCTCCGAGGCATCCTTCCCGGGTAATTTTCCGTCAATTAACAAACTACCCGAGACAATCAAGTTGGCAAAGTACGGTCCATAAGACAACTCGCTTACGTTGCCATGATGCACACTGGCGCGAATCCCGTACAAGCCGGCTTTGTTGAGTGCTCGACGCGCGGATTGAGCCTTTTGAGCATCCGCCTCCACGACCACCACCTGCAAATCCGTTTGCTGTGCCAGCTCGTACGCTAAACGACCCTCTGCACTGCCAACCACCAACGCGTAGCCCTGATTGATACCGCTTTGCTTTAGAATATGTTGGGCCGCAGACTGAACCACTTTCATCTGCTTATCATCAGGGAAAGGGCTTGGGCGCACCGGTTTTCCGGGAAGCGAATAGTAAAAGGAGGTATCGAACTTATGCCACTGACTCGCAAACTCCAATCCCTTGGGGTTTCGAGCGGTGAAACGATAAAGATATTCTCCCTCGGGTTCCAGTTGATCAATGATGCTCACCCCTTTTTTATCCGCCTTAACCGGTATTTTTCTTAGTCCTGTGCCGTCGGTACGTTTCCATGAAATTTCCACCGGCAACGCTTCAGGCAACTCCCATTCTATTTGAAGTGTGTCCCGTTTTTTCCATCTCAATTGAGGCGAGGAAACAAACCGTAAAGGCTCCGGAGGCAGGGGGAATTCATTTTTGCGGGCAGCAAACCGTTTGGCGATGGTTTCTGCCCCCAACACTTTCTCATAAATGGAAATCTCATGCAGGCTGATGGCGCCCCGGTAAAATTCATTGTCATCCTTATAGCCTCCCAGTTCGAACGTTGCCTTGGGCGGATAAATGATGTCCCCCGAATGTTTTGCTTCTGTCCCCTCCAGTTTTCCATTTACATAGACCTTGAGGTCCTCTCCATCATAAGTGCCCACCACATGGTACCAGAGTTTATCCTTAAAATCCGTGGTGCCTTGCAAGTAGGTCAGTCGTTGGTGCCCTTTGCTGGCGAGGGCGAAGGAAAACTTCCGGTTCACATAACCCAGCAGCCATCCGCGTTCATAGTCTCCATTGTCCTGTATAATGCCGGCAATACCTCCCCAGCGCATTAATGCCGCGGGACTCACCCAGGCTTCAACGGTAATGGCTTTTTGAGGCACCTTGACCGTATGAAAATCATCGGTTACCCAGGCGCGACTATCGGTTCCTTTTAGCTCCAGTTGGTTCAACCCTCCTTCATTTAAAACACTGGCTGCCCCGATAAAATTTGCTCCTGCACCGGTGATGGGCTCCACAGTGCCTTCTTTGATCTTGCCGGGAGCAAAGCGCCACTGGTGCAATAGACCTTCCTCAGCCGCGTGAAGTCCCAGGTTGATCAGCAGAAAGATGGTTAAGAGATTTTTCATTTTGAGATAAAGCAATGAATGGCGCCTTGGTCAGTACTCACCAGAAGGCGGCCATGGGCTACAGCGATCCCCAAGGCAACCCCTTTAACCGAGGCGCTCCAGGATTTTCTCCCATCGACAGTGGAGTACGCCACTATCTCGTTGTTGCCACCGGCAAACAATGTGTTCCCGACCAAAATCAATGCATGTGGTTGGTCGCAGGGTGTTCGCCAAATGACGCAGCCTTTTATCTTCGCCTGGATTTCATCCAAGGCCCTCCCTGAAGCGATCAGCTGTTCCTGAACCTTGGGTACCTCTGGTGATTTTTGTTTACGCAACTGGGCCAGTTGTTTGCCCAGTTTTTCCCGTTTACCGGTCATTACTTTAAGGTCGCGCTCCAGTTCAAGGTAGCGTGCACGATCCAGAACGCTCAGTTCCCTGTGCGCTTGTAAATAGGATCTGCCTCCGTCAACAATCATCCGGTTACCGGTAAAGGTAGCGTAGGAATCCTGTTTTTCACCCTCTACCAAACCAATAATCCGGCCACTTTGGCGCGGGTTTGGCAGGGATTTTTCGTTCCACTTGATTAAGGTGAATGCATCGGCACTGGCAGAAACCTTATGGACAATCTTTCCGGAGGCCTGATCAAATACAACGGGGTTGTTGCGGCCGGCCGGTACATACACACGATTCTTTGAAAGCAGCATATAACCCTGTGCGGGCAGATCGGTCTGTGTTGTTCGCCATTTTTCCTTACCGTCATCCGCGTTAAAGGCCACAACATGGACCCCTTCACTGGGGAACATGCCTACGCCCGCGTAGGCAATGCCATCGCGCACGAGGATGCCTGTACGCAGTGGCCAGGCGGAGATGATACGATTATTTCCGGCGATTCGATAGTCGCTCGGGGCCAACCGCTGCCTCCAGATCAATTTGCCGCCGGTGGAAAGACAGTATGCATGGCCATCATCGGAACCTACGAAAAGATGACCGCCACTCAAGGTCGGTGCCAGGCGTACGGGGCCTTCAGTAAAATAGGACCAACGCTCTTTTCCCGTATTGAGGTCGAGGCAATGGACCTGGTCATCAGCCGAAGAACCGAAATATACAGATTGCCCATCTGCAATTACGTGAAAGGCATGGTCAAACAATTGGCGGTTTTTCAGGTTATATACCTTTTTATTTAGATGATCTGTATAATAAGGCTTATTATATAGATCGGCCTTGGCTGGCCCTCGCCACGCGGGCCGTGGGGCGTGCAGGGGTTGGTGAACCCATGAATTTTTCAGGGGGAGTTTAAGCTGTTCGGTGGAAACGCCACTACGTGCATCATCTCCACGATAGGTCGGCCAATCGGCCGCACTCACGCAAACTCCAATAAAGAGTAATAATGTTCTCATTAGCCAGCTTTCAGCTTCACTATTCTATCAGCAAATTCATCGGCAGTGGAGCCGTGGGTTACGACGGCTACTGTGCCTCCCTTCTGGTGGTATTCTGATAGGTATTTGAACACCTGCCGGTCATTCTCCGGATCCAGATTGCCGGTGGGTTCATCAGCCAGGATCATCTCCGGTTCATTGACCAGTGCCCTTGCCAGAGCCACCCGCTGACGTTCCCCGGCACTGAGTTCGCCCGGGGTGTGCGTTAAACGATTCGTCAGACCAAACTCTTCCAATAACTCAAGGGCCCGGCCCGAGTCATGGCCATTGGAAAGTGCCAATTTCACGTTTTCTTCAACCGCAAGATAAGGCACCAAATGAAACATCTGGAATACAAAACCAACCTCCTGGGCACGGTATTGAGCCAACTCGGCAGATGATCGGCCATACAGGTCCGAATTCTTGTAATGAATTTCTCCGGCAGTGGGCCGGAGCATTCCACCCAGAGTCAGGAGCAGGGTTGTCTTTCCGCTTCCGCTTGCTCCCTTGATGGCAACGAATTCACCTTTGCCCAGATTAAGATCAAATGGTGCCAGTGCAGTGACATTGCCGAAACGTTTGGTGATTTGTTTGCAGATAATCATCAGTCGTGACGCAGGGTATCAGCCGGATCCTGAACTACAGCCAACATCGCAGGAATAAAAGTGGCCAGGGCGGCAAATATCGGTGCCAGTAGCAGCGCCCATTTAAGGTTGTTCAGGTCCCACCCAATCAGCTTGGGCGAGATTTTTAATAGTTCCTGCCCCCAACCCATCAAGAGAACTGTCCCCAATCCAAAACCACATGCTGCTCCCGCCACTCCCAGAACCAGTGCTTTACCCAGGAATAATGTGGCCACTGCAGGGCTTCCTTTGCCCAGTGCGCGAAGGATTCCGATTTCCTGGCGTCTTGCGCGAGTATTTAAGAATGCCAGCAAGCCGATGATGATTCCGCAAATCATCACAATGGCCGGCATGAGAGTTGAATAGGTCCACTCGATATCCCTGCGTTGTTTCTCTCTCGCTTCAGCCATGTCCTGCATCCGAAACACCTGCGCCTGCGGAAGGATTGGGGCCAGTTGTTTGCGTAACAGAGCGAGGGTATCCTGTGATTCATCAGCACAATAACAATCGAGTGCCTGAATTTCGTTGATGAGTCCCTTGCGGCCAAGAACCGATTGCGCATCCTTCAAATGCATGTAAATCCGGATTTCAGCGCCGCTTCCCTTTTCTGAAAGCACTCGTGCCACACTAAATTCACCACTTTCCACTTTCACTATATCATCACGCTTTACCTCATGGATTGCAGCAAGGGTTTTGCCCAGTTGCACGGTGCCTTGTTTCACCGGAGTAATCATAATCGGTTTTTTCCGGCCCGGAGGAGCGACTTCGCGAGGGGCTAGGCCGTAAACCATGGCGGGGGATCCACGCCAATCGACCTTCCATTTCAGCACGGCTGAAAGGTGTGAGTAGTTGATCTCCTTGGTAACGTTTGTAAATTGTTGAACCCAGTTTTCCGGAAAAGTGGATTTTGAATAACCTTCATCCCAGAAGTGCGCCAGATCGGTGTCCTTGGAGACAATGCGTAAATTCTGACCCATATCGCGCTGGATACGCTTGGTGCGTTGGAGACTGCCCTCAAAGGCGGTGTGCAACACGATGGATCCTCCCACGGCAATCGTGATGGCTAACAGGCTTAAGATCGCATTTGCCTTGCGATGACCAAGCTCCTTAATAATCAGCACCAATGGACTCATGAGGTTTTGTTTCTACTGAAAAACAATATGGCGCACCCAGCCAATAGAATGGGGGTTCCGGCTAGCATTATCCATCCAATCATGGAATGTGTCGGGGGAGAATCAGTTTGATCGGGCTTCGTGGCTGTGGTTTTTGTTGTTTCAGGTTTTGTTTGCTGGACCGGTTTCTGAGTCTCTTGAGCTTCAGGTTCCTTTAGGGAGCCCTCGCGGTATCCCATCAGTAAATCATCAAGCGAACCTCCGATGGATGCTTGTTTGTTGACTCCTTGACCTTTGCCGCCTTTGGCCAGGATCTGACTCATCTCCAATCGAATGGCCGGGCTTTCCGGATCAAAGCCAAGGTGGTTGGCAAAACGTTTCTGTAAATCATCATCCCATTTTTGAGGCACCATGGGTCCCTGCATCCATTTTCGGTCCAGGCCACACTCACAATTAAGGCCGATTGTATTGACAATCGCCTTGAGCGATCGTTCATCCAGACGTTCATCACGTAAAACCGGTCCAATCATTCGCCCGCGACCATAAAGGATAGCAACCTGTGGGGTTTCGGTAATTTCAGTTATTCCCAAGCTCCACAGAAACACTTTTTCTGCATCAAAACCCTTGGTCGAAATTATCTCTACAATAGGCGGCTCGCGTATTTCCTTTTCCAGTTTACCCATTTGGCTACTGATGGATTTCACTACCCTGTTGGCGAGGTCTCCAATGCGTTGGTTTTCTTCAACGTTTTTGCCTTCCACGATCAGGATGACTCCATAATGTTCATATACCTTTGATAGAACTGAATTGCGTCGCTTTGAATCGAACACCGACTCCAGTCCATCCCATACTGAAACAGCCAGAGGTTTTCCTTCCTCAGTCAGTTTCACAGGGAAGGACTCCTTTTCATCCGATGAGACCAGAACAGCTTGAGGTTTCTTTAAATCCTTTGGGATAAACTGAGCGGCTTTACTCTGAAGAGCTTCCTTCGTTGTCAAAACCGTCGCCTCTACATTGGAGTCCAGATAAGTGGCGTACGCGGTTGATCTGAGTAATTCAATTTCAGATTTTGGAGTGCCATTGGGAATAAAAATAAACAAACGGTATGGCTCAGAACCCAAATCCACAAAGCCCACGTCCCTGACATTGAACCGGCACGCCAGAGCATC
>CAZHJW010000068.1:0-11338 GCA_964533265.1 uncultured Pedosphaera sp. | reverse complement strand
AAAGGCCCCAACCACAAATCGTAATCCAGCCCTTTAGGGATGGGAGCATCAGCAGCCGACAGGTTAATATTTCCGTAACTGGCAGAAGACCAAACGTGAACTTCCTTAACCGCTCCGACAGCACCCCCCTGAACCAACTCAACCACGCGCCGATAATTATCACCCGCATGGATTTGGTTGCCCATCTGAGTAACTCGTTTGTGTTTTCTTGCCGCCTCAGTCATTGCTCGCACTTCTGAGACGGTATGGGCCAATGGTTTCTCGCAATACAGATGACGCCCGCTTTTGAGTGCGCTAACGCCAACTATCGCATGCGTATGATCAGGCGTACTGCAAACAACCGCATCCAGATCTTTTTGTTCGAGCATTTTCCGAAAATCAGAATAAGTCGTAGCCTTGGGAAACTTATGAGCAGCTCCAGCCAAGTTCCCCGTACTCACATCACACAAGGCAACAATATTTTCCCCGGAAACACCTTTTAGATTTCCCGCGCCGCGTCCGGCAACTCCTACCACTCCTATGTTGAGTTTATCATTTGCCCCCAGCACACGTCCCACATAAGGGAAAGCCAGAGCCGTAGAAGTCGCCTTAAGAAATTGACGTCTTGTTACATTCTTCATTTTATTTCTCGAATATAGATATTACGAAACCACAAGGGGCTGCCATGAGCTTGAAGCTCAATGGAGCCTTTGCGCGGCAGAGGCTCTCCTTTTTCCCAATAATTTTCCAAAGGAGTATTATTCACAACCAGTTTACCGTTTAAATACACATGAACCCTGTCTTCTATTATCAAGATTTTGAACCGATTCCAATCTCCGGCAATACGATCTGCCTTCACCAACGGCTCGCTCAATGCAATTTTGTTGTTAAATAACGCCCCACTTCCCACCGACGCATTAGGATGGTCGGTCCCGCGAGGATCCCAAATTTGCACCTGTGGGTTCCCTCGCAAATAAATACCACTATCTCCCTTGGCTGTTATTTTCCAATCTGCCCACAGTTCATAATTGGCATAATCCTCGCGTGCAGCAGCAAGGCTGGCGCCCTTACCATCAAAAGCCAATTCACCTTCAGCCACCTGCCAATGAGTCAACATCAATTGATCAGCCTTAGCCTCTTCAGCTACCCTGATCTCTGAACCCAACTTTGACCGGTTAACCGGGTTATTATTCGGCTTGGCCAAAACTCCTCTCCAGCCTGTCAGATCCTCTCCATTAAACAGCTTTTGAAAGCCTAACGGTTCCTTGTTGTTCAACTGAACACGAGCGATGGTTTTAATCCTTATGTCAGAAAAATAAACCTCATCATTATGCCCCAGAAAACCAATATGACCGCTCTCACGCAAAAGACCCGGATGTTTCAACAAAGTTGCCGGGTCTTTAATGTCATTCAAGTTGATATCCAAAATCTTTACTCCGTTAAGTATTACCTTAATTTGGCGTCCCACAACGCGCACCTCCTGTTCATTCCATTGCCCTAAAGGCTTATGAGCATCCAAAACAATCGGGGCAGCAACATCATACAAGGCTCCATGAAATTGCTCGGATTTTAAATCCTTCTGATATCTCTCCTCTGCATTTGCGTTATCCAGTATCTGAAGTTCAATCCCTTCATAAGCCAATCGCTCCGCCTGCATAGGAGCCCTTATCGCCAATCCATTATTAGCCCCATAAGTTAACTTGAAGCGAAACCGCAAAATGAAGTCATCATACTCTTCTTCGGAAAAAAGGTATCCACCTCCACCTTTTGCACAGAAAATCGCCGTGGTGGAAACGCCGTTTTCCACAAGATTGGTTACTCCAAAACCTCCGCCTTTGGGATTAAGCAATGTCCAACCCGTTAAAGATTCCCCATCAAACAAACTCTTGAACGCACTTTCATCATTGTTTCGTGTTGTGTGGCAGCCCTGAGTGACAAGTAGGCAAGCAATGAATATCGGGTAAATTAATTTTGAATAATTTACAATGGCCCAATCAAAATGGCGTGGTGACATGCTTTATTTTTAACGTCAACACAGGGCGGGTCAAAGAAGAAATACCCTAACTTCCGGACAACTTTTGGTGATAAAGTTTGCCTACAGCTTTAAAAACGTCGACATTCAGCCAATGAAACGACTCATCATCATTGCCTTTACCCAGATGCTGGCCGTAACACTTCTAAGTGCGGAACTGACTCCAGAGCAAAGCAGTCGTATTACAAAGACCGTTGGCCAGATCATAGGCCAGATTCATTATCGCCAAACCAAGCTGAATGACGAAATTTCAGAGTATCACCTCAAAAACTATCTTAACGCCCTAGATTTTGGCCACATGATTTTCCTTCAGTCTGATGTGGATCAGTTTGAGGAGCTTCACGGCACTCGCCTAGATGATCAGGTGAAATTCGGCAGCCTTCGACCCGCCCAGCAGATATTCAACCGATATTTGGAGCGATTGACTGAGCGCCAGAAACAGGTCAATAAAATCCTCAAAATAGATATCGATTTCTCCAAGGATGAGAAATTTAACCCTGTTCGGAATAAACTCCCTTGGCCCAAAAACGAGGCCGAAGCCAACGAACTATGGCGCGGTCGTATTAAATATGAATTACTCGCCGACCGCCTTACTTACAATAAAGACGGCAAGAAGCCTGACCCCAAAAAAATCAAGGAATCCGTGGGGAAGATTCAACGCCGTTATGAAAGGCTATTAAAGACCATGAAAGGTTATAGTCGAGGCGATATCCTCGAGACTTACCTAAGCTCCTTGACCCGCGCTTACGATCCACACTCTGATTACATGAGCCCACATGAGGCAGAAAACTTTAAGATTAACAGCATCGACATGAAGCTAACTGGTATCGGTGCAGTCCTCACAGCCGACGACGGATACACAAAAATTGTGCGCATCATGCCGGGGGGGCCAGCCTTCCGCAGCAAGCTCATACACGCGAATGACCGGATTATTGCCGTACAAAATCCTGACAATAAAAACCCGACTGATATCCTGGATATGAAGCTGGACAAGGTTGTTTCTTTAATCCGTGGAAAAAAAGGGAGCGTAGTCAAACTCACAATCATCCCCGCCGGTTCTGACGAACGCAAGGTCATCAGCATCACGCGGGATGTGGTAAAACTTGAGGACCAACTAGCCAAGGGCTACATCATTGAACGTAAACGAGATGGAAACAGGGAAAAATTGGGGATCATCAGGCTTCCTGGTTTTTATGATAAATGCTCATCTCACTGCCGCACGATCATCGAACGTTTTGTTAAGGAAGATGTAAACGGAATCGTGCTTGATCTGAGATATAACGGAGGAGGAATTCTGCAGGAAGCTATCAAACTTACCGGCCTCTTTATCAACAAGGGCCCGGTGGTGCAGGTCAAAGATTATCGTGGCAGACAAAGAGTCATGAATGACATTGACGCCAGCATTACCTACGATGGCCCCTTGGTTATTGCCGTAAGCCACATGAGTGCTTCAGCCTCCGAAATTGTGGCCGCAGCCCTACAGGATCACGGTCGGGCTATCATTGTTGGGGGCAAGGCGACTCATGGAAAAGGAACGGTACAGCAAATTCTTCCTCTCAATCGCTCCTTCATTGCAAACCTGACGGGGAACTCAGGCCAGTTGAAATTCACCATATCAAAATTTTACAGGATCAATGGAGCCACAACTCAACGCGATGGGGTTGCCCCGGATATTATCCTTCCTTCGATTCTGGATTATATCGGAACCAGCGAAGGCGACCTTCCCCGTGCACTCGAGTCAGACAAAATCGCTGAAGCCGAATACGATTCACTGGATCAGGTCAGTGCCTTTTTCACTTCTTTGCGCCGTGCGTCTGCCAAACGCATCGGTTCAGATCAGGATTACAAGTACATCAAGGAGGACATAAGCCGCGCCAAGGAACGCAAGGAAAACCCCAGCGTTTCCCTAAATGAAGCAGTACGACGCAAAGAGAGCACAAAAAACAAGGCCCGTATCGAAAGCCGTAATAAAGAACGCGCAGATCGAGGTTTACCGTCTGAAGAATACTATGAAGTCGACCTGAAAATTGCTGAAAATGACAAACCCCTCAAAAAACTGGATCCACCCAAGGCTAAAAAGGAAAGTACGGACCCGACCCCGGCTCCTGTAGAAGATTTGAACACCTTCAATTTAGATCCTGAATTACGCGAAACTTTAAGAATTCTTAGTGATTTCATCATTTTGAACGAAAAACTCGCTGCCAATAAATAGACCGTAACCTTAGGCCCTAATAACACGTCTTTTATTGCAGTTATGGCATTAATCATGCTTTGACAGAATGTGGTAGGTTTGGCAGTATAATACGACAGGAGATCGATCTTATGAGAGCTCTAATAGCCGCTATTTTGTTTGTTTTCGCGATGGATGCAGTAGGTCAAGCCATCCCCAGATTTCTGTTCCGACCGATCGTAAGGCCCTATGATTACCGTCCCGTCAGAGGCCCTAACAAATACAACAAGGACAAGAATGGATCTACGGACTCCACAACTCTAACACCTGGCTTCAAGCTTAATGGAACATGGTGGGCTTGGCAGGACCCCCTCACCGGCCAACTATTTACAGCCCAAGGCGCCCCTGCGTTGGGTAGGGTTCTGGTCAACTGGTTTTCCATGCCGGGCGTAGACCAGAATGGGGTGCCGGTTGACGGAAATCAAACGTCTGGTTCCTGGTCAAACCGCAGAATCACAAGATGGTCCACGACCACCCCTGGAGGAAGCACCTTGGTCAACTCGCAGAGCAACCCTAATTTACGGCTGGTCGGTCGTGTTAATAATGGAATTAATTGGTACGGTGCTCCCCAAAGGCGGATGATTGATGATCAAAATAGATCCAGAAGCTATGTCATTCCCCCAAACTTTACTGGCGGCGCAGTCAATGTGCGCCCACAATATCTTGGCTATCTCGTGACTGATTACGGAGAAAACGACGGATCCCCTCCTGCCCCCAATGGAGACTGGCCCAACAAAATATGGCTAGCTCCAAACCCTATAACCAGTGGCGTCCCAGCACCCTCTGGAGCGAGAGGCACCTTCGGTGTATCCACCCAATTAGGGATTGCAGGAGAATGGATCAACTCTTACTTCTGGTATGACTTCAATGTCCGCTCACAAGACCGAGCAGGTCTCGAGGGTCTAAAGGACTTTTCTCTGGCCGGACTGCCTATGGATGTCCTGCTACCCGCTACAGGGACGAACGATACAAGTCTGGCAGCAATAGGAAATAGGTCACCAAACGTTGGCCAGCCTGTCTCGATTCAAATGGGGTATATGATTAAATGCACTCGCACCTCTGCTCAGGTACCAATGTCAAACCCGGCTAGGTTCTTCTGGAATAACTATACCTACACACGTGTTCCTATTGGCACTGACGGGATTAACGACACTACCTCCAGTTTAGCTCAGTACAATAGGGGTTCCAACGGATCGGGCCTCGGCAGCGGACCGCCTGGAGCTAGGACAGGTCCATACGCCTTAACACGACTTTTTGGAAACTTCGTCATCAATGGAGGAGTTCTCTCGGGCAACCAGGGGAACAACCTAAACTCAGGCGTGTTTACGTTCAATCCCTCTACCATGAGCAATGTCTCCAGCACCCGGAGCATGAGCACGATGCTGCAATACGGCAGTCTGCACACCAAATTAAGGATGATGATGCGTATGCCGGCATTGGGCCCTGAGTATCTCTTTCTCAACCTGCAGAACCCGACGTTCAACGGACGTGCCAACATAATGCAGTAACTTTTGATGCATCTTATTTGCATCGCCCTTGGCGGCGCATTGTGTCCGCCACGTAAAAAACTCGCAACCTAGCCTGAGACGGACAGGTTCCTCAAATCCGCGCGCACTTCTTTATAGGAAGTATCGTAGGCCATAACAGATTCTTCAGGGTGTTCTCCTTTTGCCTCACATGCGGCCCTGTAACAATCAGGCCACCAGTTACGGTGTTCACTCAACCCATTCTCCTTATACTTGCCCCAGTCCATCAGCACCCTGTTCCAGCATTGATCCCCATATTCCAGAGCCTTTTTGGAATCATCAAATTGACTAAGATACCAATCACGACCTACACGCGCATGCAGCACCTCATCTGCCCAGTCAAAATCCTGGAACAACGCACTCAACGTATTCCCTGATTCCTTGGCCACTTCCCATTCATACCGCTTACCAGTCTTGGGCATCAACCCTTGCTCTATAAAATATAACACCGCATGACGTTCCTTTGGGTCAAGTTGAGTGTTGAGAGCCAAGCTCCAGGTAAAATTCACCATGACCTGCCTCGGCCAGTCCACCCCTGCCTGGGCAAAACCCACCTCCCCCATCATCGCATGACGCGACTCATCCCAAAGCTGACGTGTCATGTCCCGGTAATACCCCCAGGGTTTGCCTTCAGTCTCAGCAATAATACTCGCCATCATCTCAGGCACATCAATCTCGCGTAAACGCTTGTAGAACATCATCAGCGTCTTGGCCTGCGCTGGCATATCTTCATCATAAAGGAAGACTTCAGCATTCACTCCCATGTTATACGGATCAGGGAAACGTTCGTCGCGGCGTGGAAAACCATCAAATGGCCTTGGCTCCAGTGAGTGTTCACGCTCTATTAACTCCCCTTCCCATGCCTTGCCTAAGTTTGCAGACCATTGATTACCCTCCACATCCAGTGCCTCAAGAACCTGAGCCCCATAAATGACCATATCCTCCAAATCCAATAACCCCGCACGCAACAGACGCCGGGTAGGAGCATCGGCCAAGGGATGTGTATCAGAACAATATTGTTCCACTTCCCTCTTCAAAGCGGGTAGCACAATTCCATAAAGACCCAAAACCAATTCTTGAGTATCCACCGCATTGGCAATCTCATCAAACAACACCTCAAGCGCCTCGCAAGGGACTACATCCAAACCCAATGGCGGTTCACGCATTTCACCAATACGTTGGCGTAATCCAGTTGCCAATTCAGCACAAAGAAAGGAATGCAGGCTAAAGCCCATTTTCAATTCATAGATGGGTTCTGCCGTAAGCCGATCATTAAAAATCCGGTGCAACCGCTTTAAGCTGTAGTGAAACCTTTTGAGACGGCGCACGCATTCATCAACCCCAAGGCCCTCGCCCATAGCCTCCTCCATGGTGCAAAGCCCCGATAACACTGGCAAACCCCGATACCCTTTGTACTCACTCATGGAGATAATCTAGCGCGAGATGCACTGGCCAACCACCAATTTTCTTGCCCACCAAATGAGGCAAATATAGAGTCCACCACTGCCGCCAGTGTAGCTCAGTTGGCAGAGCATCAGTTTCGTAAACTGAGGGTCAGCGGTTCGATCCCGCTCACTGGCTCCAGTTATTCTATGCGAGTTTTATTTCTACTAGGCGCTTTCTCTCTGACTTTGGTAGGTTCTGAAATACCCAAATCACCTGACCCACGTATCGTTGTTGAATTGGTGGCCGAAGCGCCGCAGATCGTCACACCCACGGGTCTGGGGATCGATTCCAATGGGCGGGTACTAGTTATTGAAAGCCACACCCATTTCCGGCCCGGGGACTATGAAGGGCCCGATCGTGACCGGGTGCTGCTGTTTAACCCGCAAGCCGAAGGTAAAGCCAAGCGTTCGGTTTTTTATGAAGGTCTACTGATGGGCATGGACGTTTGCGTGGGGACCAATGACTGGGTGTATCTGGCCGAGAGAAGCAGGATTTTTCGCATCAAGGATACGACGGGCGACGGGAAAGCCGACAAACACGAGGATGTCATCAATCTTAAGACCACCGGGGTATACCCTCACAACGGATTGAGCGGCTTGTGCTTTGACCTTCAGGGAAATCTGGTCTTCGGCCTCGGCGAAAACCTTGGTCACCCCTACACCATGGTCGGGCGTGATGGCAAAACCATCAAGGGCGCCAAGGGAATTGGAGGAGGAGTATTTCGCTCCACAGCCAAAGGCACAAAGCTGGAGCAGGTGGCCCGCGGATTCTGGAATCCCTTCGGTATCTGTGTCGACAAATGGGGACGCATTTTTGCCGTTGATAATGACCCGGGAAATCGTCCCCCTTGTCGCCTCCTTCACGTGGTAGAGAATGGTGACTACGGTTACCGCTATAAATTCGGCCGCACTGGCATCCATCCCTTCCTCGCCTGGGATGGTGAACTTTTAGGTACTCTGCCCATGGTTCATGGCACCGGCGAAGGCCCTTGCGAGGTCATCCACCTCGATTCACCGACCTTCCCTGCCGAATACCGCGGCCGGCTGCTTGTCACCTCCTGGGGCGATCAGCGCGTGGAAACCTACACGCTCAGCCGCAAGGGTACTTCAGTCACCGCAAGGATGGCTCCATTGGTTCAGGGCGATGACAGCTTCCGGCCCGTGGGAATGGCAATGGCTCCGGATGGAAGCTTGTATGTCAGCGATTGGGGAAGCAGTTCCTATAATCTCAACAAAATGGGCCGTCTCTGGCGCATTCGCCCCAGCAAGAATTTCAAGGCTGGAGAATTAAGTGAACCACCACACCTTCGCGATGACCAAAAAAAACTACAGGCTCTGCGTAAGGGAAAGACCAAAAACGGTGAATCCATCTTCAAGATGGCCCTAAATGATCCCGACGCCTTTGCAAGGCATGCTGCATTGCTCAGCATTGAATCTCGAGCCACGCTCCCCGCCCACCTGGTTGCACGAATTGGCAAGCACCGTCCAAGCCAACCAGAACTGAAGAAGTTGATTAAAACCAACCCGGACATTCTATTCGAATTCCTCCGGTGGACCGCTGAGGAAGGAATAGAGGCCAACCGCCAAACCGTGGAAGACCATCTTGAGGGGCCAGAAACGAATTATCAAAATTTCAAGGCGGCAATCGCTGCAATTGATGCACTTGATAAGCGGCCCAATCCACATCGGTTTAACAGTAAATTTGCCCTACCTTTACTGCGCAACCCAAGCACCCCTGATTCATTGCGGGCAAACTTACTCCGTTATACTCCCGATGACCAAACAGCAGTAGATCCAAAAATACTTGCCAAGTGGATTCAATCCAAAAACTCAAGCTTACGTAAAGAAGCAATCTGGAAAAGCCGATCCCAAATTGCAGAACAAACCGTAAGCGCATTGTCAAAACTTGCACTAGATGACAACGCTGCAAATAACGACCGGTTAAATGCAATAGCTGCTTTAGGAGCAATGCCTCCACTTGATAATGCCAATAACCTACTTAAACGTATCTCCTCAGAAAAAAACCCCTTACTACATGCTGAGGCACAACGCAGCCTGAGTCAAAGAGAGGCCCTAAAGTTCGCCGACTACCCTTCCCTTCAAGATACAGCTTCCTGGCTTAAAAAACTCGACGCGTTACCGGGCATGGCTAGTCCCGATACCGGTCGTCGAATCTTCTTCAACCGCAGGATTGCCACCTGTGGAAATTGCCACCAAATCAACGAACGCGGTATTCGCGTTGGACCAGACTTGACGTTTATTGGCCGTGGAATGAATCGAGAGAAAATCCTCGAGTCCATCCTTGACCCAAACAAGGAGGTATCGCCCTACCTGCGCCCCTGGGCAATCACCATGGACGATGGCACCACGCACACTGGTATCGCCATGCGTCGCGGAGGAAATTCCGAGGCGTACCTGGGAGTTGACGGAAAGGAATTCCGCATCGACAAACGCAAAATTAAGGCCAAACAGGAACTACACACCTCACTCATGCCTGCAGGACTGGCTTATACAATGCGACCGGGAGAATTACGCGATCTTCTTGCCTTCCTTCTACAGCAACGTTAACGGGGATGCTTGCCCTTTGAGGGCTGTGAACTACACTTAACCCCATGCCTATGCGTTGGTTGTTTGCCCCGCTGTTTCTTTATACCCTAAGTCTCCTCGCCGGCCCCCATTGGATCCGGATAAACGCAACCCAACCAACCGGGCCAGACCTACCTGCGCTGCCAGAGGGGGAATGGATTTTCCGTACTTCATTTGAACTGGAATCCGAACCTGTCTCGGGTTCGGTCCGGTTAATCTTTGAAAAATCAAGCGGCACCCTGCAAATCAATGGGGTTATGGCACGTCGCATTTCTGCAAAAGAGGCGAAGATAGAATTTGATGCCCTCTCCTATCTGCGAAAAGGAAGAAACAAACTATCGATTAAGGTCAAACCAACCAGTCCATCGAAATCATCTGTCATAGCCCTGGAATTAATCGGCAAGGATCAACTCGGTAATAGTTTTTCAATCCAGACTTCACCCGAATGGAAAAGCCCGTTGGGAAAAGTCATTAGCCAGGGAGACTTGGGACAGGAAAAATGGTGGTCACTGCCACCATTAAAAATATCCGAAACCGACGACTATACCCAGTGGAAACGAGCCTCAGGAGCCGAGGCGGGCACCGACCCCAAAACCTTTAAGCTTCTTCCGGGCTTTGAAGCCAATTTAATCCATTCAGCCGGCCCCGATGAAGGTTCCTGGGTGAGTCTGGCTATCGATAAGGAGGGCCGGGTTTCAATCGGCCGCGAGGACAAAGGGATCATCCGCTACACACTCAACAAGGGCCGCACCCGGATCGCCCGTACTGAAACCATTAACAATGAGCTGCGCGAATGCCGCGGTCTGCTCTATGCCCATGACAGCCTTTATGTAAACGCCAATCAATCAAAGGGAATCTTTCGCCTGCGCGACACCACTGGTGACGGATTGTTTGACCAGCAAAAACTTCTCCACGCCAGTGAGGGTGGATTTGGCCACGGGCGCAACGGTTTGGCCTTGGGCAAGGATGGCAAAATCTATGCCATCCATGGCGATTCAATAAAGCTGCCAGCAGATATCCACGACCGCACCTCACCACTACGTAAACATATCAAACCTTTCCGACCAAATGAAGGACACGTCATTCGCATGGACCCCGATGGGAGTAATCGGGAAATCTTTTGCAGTGGACTACGTAATCCCTACGGCATTGCCTTTAATATTGATGGTGAGGCTTTTACTTATGATGCTGACGCGGAGTTTGACATGGGAACCCCGTGGTATCGACCCACACGAATCAATCACCTGACCAGCGGCACTGACTTCGGCTGGCGCGCTGTAACCGGAAGCTGGCCCGCCTATTACCCGGACCACCCGGACAACGCACAGTCCACACTTGATATCGGCAAAGGATCGCCCACCGGCGTCGCCTTCGGCACAAAGAGCAAATTCCCTGAAACCTACCGCAAAGCCTTCTATGTACTGGACTGGACCTATGGGCGCATTCTCGCCATACACCTCATCCCACGGGGATCCTCCTACACTGGGGCGGCTGAAGAATTCCTTCGAGGCCAACCGCTTAACCTGACCGATTTGGATTT
>CAZHJW010000067.1:0-11410 GCA_964533265.1 uncultured Pedosphaera sp. | reverse complement strand
TATATAGCTCACAAAAAAAGAGCTAAAAATATGCTTAAATGTTGTTGTTTTAAGGGTGTTTTATGGAATTGACCACCACTTCGACACGGTGGGGGTCACAGGTTCGAGCCCTGTACCGCGCACCATTTTTCAAGGTTTTTTCGTTGTGGGGGTGGGCGAGGCGGGCGTAGACAGAGCGGAGGCTGGAGAGTCGAATGAGGCGGCCAAGGGATCGATAAACGTATAGGTTCCCCCGTTTTCCTTGGCGATAATCATCAGGGCCGCCTCTGCAGTGGTTCCCCGTAACGGGTCCCCCACGGCCAAAGTATTGATCTTGGTCTCTTTACCCGAATTGAGGGACTGAATGAGTTCGCTCACCCTAGGATCCCCCTTGCGTATGCGGAACTCTCCGTCGGTCAGCAAAAATAATTCTGTAGGTTTGTGAGTGAACGCCGACTTCAGTGAGTCACTGGGGTTCGTTCCGCCAAACGCCTTTCGTGAGTCAATCCACTCACCCACCTTTGTGATGTTAGCCGCGTTGGATTCCAGCATCACGGGCGAACGCGTTTCATTCAGACGCATCGCATCAGAAAAGGAATTAAAGAAATAAACATAAAAAGTCCCTTCGCCATTCATTGCCTGCAAAGATTTAAACAGCGCATTTTTTGCCATCTCCAATTGGCCCCCATACATGCTGCCCGATTTATCAATTAAGAAGACAATGCGCGCGTCCGGGTCCTTTTCAGGAGAGTCAAAACCACGTTGGCCAAAAGCGATGCCCCCCAAATTCGTGACGCTTCCAATAGCAGGCGCTTCCCCTGGATGACTAGCCATTGAGGCTAAAACAGGAAAGGTTTTACGCCGGGGAAAGTCTTCGACTGCACCCAGAGAGACCCGAGCGCGCGAAGGCAGTCCTCCAGCGGCACTATTGGTAAGCCCCCAGACAGGCTCCCATTGATCAGGGTTTTTCGGGCGGGCGGATTGAACCTCAATATTAAATTCTGCCACCTTTGGGAGCAGCACGGTGCGATGAACCTGCTCAGAATCCATGTCCGTGAGCAAGGGGCGCTGGAGCATCACCAATTGTGAGGTGTCCGAGTCAGTTGTTTCGGTGACAAATTCAATCCGGCGCACCGGGTATTTTGCCAACGCGCTTTCTCCCCAAAAGCCAGGGGGCACGCGTGAAATGATTTTTAGCCTGCTAAACTGGATATCTGCATCCAGTTCAAGGGGGTCTTCCAGACTGGCTTCATACCAGGAAGCTCCATCCAGCGCCTCTTCGATGGCCTTCATAGCCATACGTTCACGTTGGGCGTTTTCGGCAGCGAAAGAACTACTTTCAGTAGCGCGTAACACAGTAGCCCAGCAGGAATACACCATTAGAATAACCATTGAAAAGATGGCCACCGAAGTTATGACTTCAGGGAGCGTAAAGCCTGCTTTTCTGGAGGTTGCTCGCATGGGACAATCTCTTATCTATAGGAAAAGACGCCCACAAACAAGGCGAGATTACACTTCCAGAGTTTCTCCGGGGGCGGGCTGGAGAATATTGAGCCGTGGCAATCTCTCCCGCAGTTCTGTCTCAATCCAGTCACGTGCCTCTGGTTCTCCATGGCCTAGAATAACCGCGCGAGGGCCCATGCTTACGGCGAAATCGACTAATTCTTCACGGTTTGCATGGGCTGTAAGATCAAAGCTGTCCATATGGCAGTGCCGCACCAACTGGCCTGCGCTCGGGCTGAAAGTAAATGGAGTCCCTTGCGCGGCTGTGCGCAAGGCTCCCGCGGGAGTGTCGGGCGCAGAGTATCCGACAAAGAGAATGGAATGACATTCTTCCGGAGCCATTCGCACAGTCAATTCGTGAGACATAGTGTGTTCACTCATCATCCCTGCAGTGATAACAAACAGTTTCCCTTTTAAATTCAGCTGCCCCACTTTACGAGCCTCGAGCACCTGTAAATCCAACGCTTCGTGCAGGTTCAAGTCAGGCCGTAAGTTTGGTGCTCGGGCGGAAACGAGATCATAAATTTCGGTGAACACCCGTCCCAGCCCTCCGATGTAAACGGGCTGCCGATTTAATTCGCCCGATTGCATCGCTAAAGCAATTGCGGCCAGAATTTCCTGCGTTCGCCCAAGCGCGAAAATTGGAACAAGAACCCCGCCTTCACCAGCAAGACCATTACGAATGGAACAAATCAGTCGTCGCAATTCGGCTTCGCGAGTGAATTCAGGAGGCGTCTCGGTAGAGCCCCGCGTGGTTTCCATGAGAAGGACATCTGCGGATATTCCTTCAAAGTCAGCCTTTGGGGAAAGGGTTTGGTTATGGAAACAAACGTCGCCAGTATAGAAGAGAGATTCCTTTTCGTGGGCAACGCGAAGACCGGCTGAACCGAGGACATGTCCCGCATGATGAAAAGAAACAGTTGGAGAACTAGAACCGGAAGTTTTAGGGGAGAGCGCACCCCATGGCTCAACTTTTCCATATTTAAACCCTTGGAACAAATAAGACAACTCGTCTACTTCCCCATGGTGAAAGAGGGGGTAATCAAGGATGCCCTTTTCGGCTCGCTGGCGTTTCATCACGTTAACGGAGTTATGAAGAACGCGTTCGATGAGAAAATAACTAGGCTCGGTCATGAGCGCGCGCGCGCGGGGAAAATGCCTCAGTGCCACCGGGAGGGATCCACAGTGATCCTGATGACAATGGGAAACAGCCACCGCCTCAATGTCTACACCCGCGATTTGAGAGTAAAGCGGAAGACCCTCCCTTCCCTCAATGCCAGGCGCAGTTCCTGCGTCCAGAAGTATATTGTGGCCACCGGTTTCGACCAACCAGGCACTGGCGCCAATTGTATCGGCAGGGTTGAGATTGGTGACACGCACGGGGTTAAAGCTAGTGGCAGCAGATGCGAGGGGCGAGCCTTTTGCCTCGAAACGCAGCCCTTCACTGGATAGCCTCTGTATTGCATGCGCTTGCTGGACCGCTATCTCTTGGGCGAATTATTGGTGCCCTTGTTTTATAGCCTGGCGGGATTCCAGATTTTTTGGACCGCCTTCGATCTCTTTAGCAATCTTCAGTTGTATCAGGAACGCGGGTTGGGCTGGAGCCAGATAGGAAAACTATATTTTCTCCGAACGCCCGAGCTGCTTGCCACGGTTCTGCCGATCGCGTTGTTATTGGCACTTTTGTACTCGTTAACCAATTTAGCGAGGACCAATGAATTGGTAGCGATGCGCGCAGCCGGTATAAGTCTTGCACGGATTAGTCTCCCCTTTTTTTCCGTTGCGCTGTTTGCGGGAGGAGCACTGTTTCTTGTGACGGAATTCGTCGCGCCACAGGCGACAGAGAAATCTGTGCGACTAGTCGAATCAGGCCGCACAGATACGGATCAATGGTTGGAAAATTTGGATTTTCGCGATGATGCGCTTGGCCAATTCTGGCATATAAAAAGCTATAACCCCAATACTTGGGAAATGCGCCAACCTTCAGTTGATTGGACGCGAGATAATGTGCGTACGGTGGTAGATGCAGCCAGAGGGATATGGACCAACGGGAATTGGGTTTTCTTTTCTGCGGAAAAGAAAACCTACCGCCCCGCAACCAACGATCTGCCTAATCAGGTAATTGCGACCAATGTTTTGGCAGGGCAAAACGTTGGCGGATCTCCAGAACAATTACAGGCGGAAATAAAAATATCACAGTTGGATCAGATCAGGGCGGCAAAACATCTCCGCCTTTCGTTGTCTGATATTCTTGCTTATTGGAAGCTGCACCCAGACATGGACACCGATAAAAAAGCGATGATCCTCACTCAATACCATGGGCGCATCGCCCAACCTTTTACCTGTCTTGTGGTGGTGTTGGTCGCCTTGCCTTTTGGGGCAGCTAGCGGAAGGCGTAATGTCATGGTGGGAGTTGCAGGAAGTGTGGGGATTTGCTTCCTGTACTTCATCTTGATGCGTTGGGGCTTGGCGTTAGGCACCGCCGGGCATCTCCCGCCGATTATTGCGGCCTGGCTCCCTAACCTTGTGTTTGCGGTAGCCGGGCTAATCTTGTTACGAAGAATCCCGTGAGCACGCGCCTTTTTACCTTCGAGCAGGTGAGTCGCCTTTATCAGGTGTCGCGGTCTATCAATTCCACACTCGAACCAGCGGAAGTGTTGGGCCTGATCGTGAAAGAGGCCGTCCTCTTGGTTGAGGCCACCAGCGGCTCTTTGTCGCTAATTAACCCGACGACCGGCTTGCTGGAAATTGAGGCAGCAGAAGGATGGCCCCAGGATGGAAGCCTTCTCGTCCTGCGCGTGAACGAGGGGGTTACCGGATGGGTGGCACAACATGCCAAGCCGGTTAGGATTGGGGACGTATCTCAGGACGAAAGGTACGTTGCGGCCCGTCCTGAAGTGCGCAGCGAACTGGCGGTCCCCATTTTTATGGAAGAGGAAGTCCGGGCGGTTTTGAATGTGGACTCCGAAGCACTAGATGCTTTTTCTGAAACCGATCAGGAATTACTTGAGGAATTGGCCGAGCTTGCAACACAGGTTATTTTCAACGCTTGGCAATACGAACAGCATCGTCAGCGAGCGGAGCTGCTCCGCTCCCTTGTCAGCGTGGGACAAACCATCAATAGCTCGTTGAATTTGGACGATGTGCTTGAAGTAATTACTCGCGAGGGGGCAGGGCTAGGCCGGGCGAAAATGTGTTCCCTCCAGTTGCTTGATGCAGCAGAGGAGTGGCTGGAGGTGCGCGCCCAATATGGGGCAGGCCCTGTTTACCAGCAGCGCCCGCCATTGAGCGTGGCCGAAAGCCTGATGGGCTCGGTTGTTCGACGGCAAAAACCCCTGCAAGTGCCAAACGTACAAACTTCGGCGCAATATCAGAACCAGGAGATTGCAAGACGCGAAGGGTTGGTATCCATGCTTTGTGCACCCCTCGCATTCAACGGCCAGAGTGTGGGAACTTTGAGTGTGTACACCGAGGCGCCTCATGTTTTCTCAAACGAGGAAGTGCGTACACTCAGCGCCTTAGCCGAGCTCTCAGCTGTCGCTATTGAAAAAGCACGACTTTATGAGCGGACCGTGGATGTTGAGGAACAGTTGCGGCGTAATGAACAACTCAGTGCCCTCGGCCTATTGGCAGCGGAGGTTGCCCATGAAATCCGCAATCCTCTTACCGTGATGAAAATGCTCTTTCACTCCCTGAATTTGGATTTTTGCGAAGGAGATCCGCGAAGGGCAGATGTCCGTGTGCTGGGAGAAAAGATGGATCATTTGGACGAAATTGTGGACAACATCGTGAAGTTTGCCCGTAACGCAGAACCACAGATGGGCCTGGTTCAGATTCCGGAGCTTTTGGATGATTTGGTTTTGCTGACGCGGCACAAATTGCAGCATCAAAGGATCAAGCTGGAACGTGAAGATGACCTCGATTTGCCCCCGGTCAAAGGCGATGCCACCCAGTTGTCACAGGCCTTTCTTAATCTTATTCTTAACGGGGCACAAGCCATGCCTAATGGAGGGAGCTTGCGCCTCTCCGTGGGGAGATTGAATGAAGGAGTGGAGGTTTCCTTCAAAGACACCGGCCAAGGGATGACCGAAACTCAAAAGGAGCAGGCATTTACCGGAATGTTGAGCACCTCCAAAGAGAAAGGCGGAGGTCTGGGCCTGGCCATTGTGGCAAAAGTTGCCGAAGCACATGGAGCCCAGCTCCGGGTAGAATCAGCGGATGGAGAAGGGACGACAATAACGCTCAGCCTCACTTAAAGGAAAAGCCGCCACGGCAATTTGCATTCCCGCGACGGCAGCCAACCGGACCCAACGCGCACTATTCCGGCGAGCTGCAAAAAGTATACAGCGAGACGCCATCCCTCTGTTAATTGATTCGAGATGAGGTTGTATCGATAAAATCAATCCTTACACTGCCGATTACCCTATGCCTGCACATGAAGTCTGCTGCCCGTTTTGCGGTGAGCCCGTCTCGGCTTTACTCGATGAAATAGACGGAACGCAGTCCCTTATCACCGATTGCGAGATTTGTTGCCGCCCCATGACACTGTCAGCCGAGCTGGCAAATGGCGATGTGCTCCGGTGTGAAGTTTCTGGCGAATAATAAAAAGCGACCCAGGAGAGGGCCATAAAGTTCTGGCTTAGATGAACTCGTTGATGAGGTTCTCCAGAAATTCCTGCCGACCGCTGGCGTTGGGGGATGCGTCGCCTTTTTCTAGCATGTAGGTATCAAGGGTTTCGAAAGTAGATTGGCCGTCCTCGATGGTTTGGCCAATGCCAGTGTCCCAACTGCCGTAGCGTTCCTTTACAAACTCGTCCAATCGGCCGTCTGCGCGGATGGCTGCGGCAATCTTTAAGCCGCGAGCAAAAGCGTCCATGCCGCCGATATGCGCGTGGAAAAGATCGACGGGTTCGTGGCTTTCACGGCGCACCTTGGCGTCGAAGTTCACGCCGCCAGGAGCGAGGCCGCCGTGCTTGAGGATGGCGAGCATACACTTGGTGGTGAGATAAATATCGGTCGGGAACTGGTCGGTGTCCCAGCCCAGCAGCAGGTCACCGGTGTTGGCGTCCATTGACCCTAGGAAGCCCTGTGATCCGGCATACTCAAGCTCATGCTCCATGGAATGGCCGGCCAACGTCGCGTGGTTGGTTTCTAGATTGAGCTTAATGTGATCCTCAAGGCCATTGGCGCGGATGAAGTTGATGCACGCAGCGGCATCGAAATCATACTGGTGCTTGGTCGGCTCCTTGGGTTTGGGCTCAAAAAGGAACTGGCCTGTGAAACCGATTTTCTTCGCGTAATCAATAGCCATGTGCATGAAGGTGGCCAGATGATCAAGCTCACGTTTCATATCCGTATTCCATAGGTTTTGGTAGCCCTCTCGGCCGCCCCAGAAAACATAGTTGGTGCCCCCCAGCTCCTTAGTTACCTCGATCATCTTTTTGACCTGTGCGGCGGCAAACGCAAACGCATCGGCATTGCAGCTGGTCGCCGCGCCGTGCATGTAGCGCGGGTTACTGAAGAGGTTCGCCGTGCCCCATAAAAGTTGCAGGCCGGTTCGCTCCTGTTCCTCTTTTAATACGGAAACTACGGCGTCAAGATTGCCGTTGGTCTCTGACAGAGATTCGCCTTCCGGCGCCACATCGCGGTCATGGAAGCAGTAAAAGGGGGCGCCCAATTTCTCGAGAAATTCGAAAAACACGCGGGCGCGGTTCTGCGCGTTGGCCACATTATCCGCCCCTTCCCATGGACGCAAAGCCGTGCCGGGCCCGAAAGGGTCGGCTCCGCCTCCGCGCATCGTATGCCAGTACGCCACCCCAAAGCGGAAATGCTCCTGCATGGACTTGCCCTCGACCTCTTCGGTGGCGTTGTAGTGTCTGAAGGAAAGCGGGTTCCTGGAATCCGCGCCCTCGTACTCGATCTTTTTTACGTCCGGAAAAAATTCAGCCATGAGAAATAATTGGGTTCGCCGCGCATTGGAGAGAACCGACCGCGGCAAGTCAAGGGAAAGGAAGGCTACCAAACCTCCACAGGCCCCTTGGGCACAGGGATGGACTTGCGCTTCTCTACAGTAGTCTCGGGTTCCTGCATGAACGAGGCAACCATGGGAGGAAGCTGGTATTGGGGAAGAAGGGTGCCGTTGGGGTCGGTGAATTTCTCGCGCCATTCTAGGTATTCAGCGAGCACATTTTCAAAGTCTTCACGGGAGGTAATTCGGACGACGGCCTTGTTGAAAGGCTTGGCGGGGCCAAAGCGCTTGGCATACCACGGGGCCACCTTGCGGAACATAATACTGCCACGGTCTTCCCCAAAGACCTCGACCATTAAATCGTAATGTCGGCGAAGCACCTGAATACGTTCTTCAAAGATGGGTTCAGGCAACAGCTCGCCTGTCTCGTTGAAGTGACGGGTGTGCTTGAAAATCCACGGATTATAGAAGGCACCGCGGCCCATGGAGACGCCTGCACATCCGGTTTCTTTCAACATACACTTGGCGGCTTCAGGCGTGGTCACATCGCCATTACCCACAACGGGCACACTCTTGACGGCCTCGACCACCGTGCGGATGCCTGCAAGATTCACGGCGCCTTCAAATCCCTGTGCACGTGTTCTACCGTGAACAAAGATGGAGGCGATACCGGCGTCCTCAAGGGCGTGAGCCAGGTCTGGCGCGGTTAGATTGTCATCATCCCATCCCAGGCGCATTTTGGCCGTTACCGGGATATTGAGAGCATCGACCATGCCTCGCACCAGCTTCTGCGTTTTGGCTAGTTCAGTCATCATGGCTGAGCCACCGCCGGTCTTTACCACTTTGCGTACCGGACAACCCATGTTGATGTCGATGGCAGAGACGCCCAATGACTCGAGATAGAGCGCCGCATCGCGCATTTCCTCTGGAACACCCCCAAAGAGCTGCACGGCCAGTGGCCGATCATCATCATTGGTTTCGATTAGTTTGAGAGCCTTGGGATTACGCTCCAGAAGCGAGCGGGCATTAACCAGGTCAGTGGTGCACAGGTCCACTCCCCCGACCTCCCGGATGACGAGCCGGAAGGGCAGGTTGGTGTATCCCGCTAGCGGTGAAAGAAACAGATTCGACCGCAGCTTCAATGTGCCCATTTCAAACACGCAGCGATGATGCGGGGTGAAGGGCCCTTCAATAAAGCGCCAAAAATTTATTCTGCTGACAGAATAGTTAATGACCGGAGGTATTATACTAGTAGTAACAGCAAACAACTGGAGCGTGGAATGAAACAAAAAACACACAGAAAAACGGCATTTACCCTGGTTGAACTGCTCGTCACAGTAGGCATATTGGGAACCTTGGCAGGGCTTACAGTAACCGCAGTAAGCAGGGCCATTCTAAAAAGTCACGCTACTGTCAGCCAAAACAATCTGCGCCAATTGTCAGCGGCATACATCGGTGTTGATATGGAAACCGGAGAGTTTCCGTCGTTCAACCAGACGCGGCGCGGGAAATGGGTGGAAATGATTCACAACCGCGAGGACTTTCCTGAAGAAATCTTCAGCAGCCCGGCATCCTACATGCGTCATCGTATGGGCCAGGGCAGCGCCCGAGAAGATTGGCGTATGGCGGGCCCCGAAAGCACTTATCAGCATTTTACACGTATGTGACCGAGTGTTTCCTGGCAGTCTGCCAGGCAAATTGCAGCGTCTCATGGCGGCAAGCTCGTTACCATCGATAGCGATGAGGAATGGGACAAGTTCGTGGAAGCGGCCAAGAGCTTCCCTCCGCACCTGGCTTGGGTTGGCGCACGGAAGAAAAGCCAGAACAGCCGTCCGACGCGCACCAACAACCAATGGACTTGGGAAAACGAAGGGAGCGACGAAGTTAACCCAGATTGTTTTGCCAAAGGACAAATGAATAATGGCCAAACATTTGGAGCGTTTCGAATGACTCAAGACATTGATAAGAATGCGTCAGGCAATTACTCCAAGGGCGGCCTCCACAGTATGCCAGGTTATTCCTGGAGCGTAAGAGGTTTAATTGTGGAGTATACGCCCGGCTTTAGTAGTTCCTATACATTGAATGGATGGGCTACGGGGGATCATCCGCAGATGAAGGGGGAAAATAGCGAAAATTTCTACCGGACAATGGATGAAGTAGACGGCGAAGTTCCTCTTTTCAGTGAAGGGACTGGGCCCATGGTGATGCCCCAGGCATCGGACAAGGCCCCGAAGGACCTTTATTACGGGGGGCAATCGGGCCAAGACCTGTCGCGCCTGTGTATTGATCGATACAACAAGGCCGCCAACCATGTGGCGATGATGGATGGCAGTGTCAGCAGCGTAGGCTTTAGAGATTTGTGGAAACTAAAATGGCACCGCGAATGGCAGACGCCCAATTCGTTGCCGGAGATGCCCAAGGAATAATACCCATGCAGGTATACGTCTCAAAAGATGAAAGACAGTGGGGCCCATACGAGGCAACCCATGTCGCGAGCTTGATTGAGTGCGGCTCATTTGCCTTGGAAGATTGGGCGTGGGTGGAGGGGCAGACCGAATGGGTGCCTCTGGCGCGAGTGCAGCAGACACTTCTGGCAGAAGAAGCGGCCAAGGCGGCGGCGATCCATCAGCGGGTTGAACAGGCAAAAGGGAAGTGGCGCCGCAAATTGACCACACCCTTACCTTCATCAAACAAATCACAATGTCTGGCCCAAAAAAAGACGGCCCCTGATTCTCTACAGGCGAAAAAGACAGGCTGGAGTTGGTATGTTATCTCCGCGGCCTCGGCGGCGATGATGGCAGTTCTGGTGGGTTGGTTTTTTTGGGGAGAACCGGCTGCCGATTACAATTCCCTCATTCTCGAAGGGGGTATTACCTATCAGGCAGATGCGGAAGAACCTTTTGAGGGGAGAGCGGCGTTGCGGGATAAAAGCGGTCGAGTCATTTATCAGGCTACATATCAAAAAGGACTCTCACACGGTAAATTTGGTTCATTTTACCCCGATGGCGCCAAGGAAAGTGAAGGCGTGATGAAGGAAGGGAAACTTCATGGAAAGGTGGTTTATTATTATCCCGACGGGAAAAAGAAGGCCCATTATGAATATGTAAAGGGCAAGGCCACCAGCCGGCAGAACTGGGATGAACTAGGCAAGGAGGTAAGCCGGGGTCAGTAGGAGAAGTTAAAACCCAGAAACAGCAGGCAGCCTCGATGCTGCCAACCAGTTTCTAATCAGCGCGCATTGAAATTCATCGATCATCGGCGGCAATTTATTTGGATAAAATGTAAGAAGCATTATCGGGTTGGCAAATAGAGGAGAAAGAAAAATTAACAAATGAAAAATCACATTCATACACCGAGAGGGTTTACCCTAATAGAACTACTGGTCGTCATCGGCATCATCGGCATCTTGGCGGGCTTACTGCTTTCAGTGCTGTCCAAGGGCAAAAAGAAAGCTCGAAAAATGCAAAGCATCAGCAACCAAAAACAAATAGCAGCAGGATACACAGGCTACCTGAGTGATTATGAGGGGTGGTTCCCCACGGTTGATGGCCCCGCTAGTGTAGGCGGTAAAACAGGTTCAGCCATTGGGGAAAAAGGGCCATTACCCACCTTGGTAGCCAGACTTTATGGGGCAACCACCCCTGAATCTGAACGACCATTAAATGAATACGTTGGAAACCCTAAGGTCTTTCACGATCCCAGTGATATAGGTGGTGGAGCTTATAATGTGGATAGCTGTTGGGAGCAGTTCGGCAACAGCTACCAGCCCCAGGTTGCTGACGATATGTTCAGGGTAAAACGCGTCCTTGGAATAAAGAGCGAAAAAGAAGGCTCATATGAGAACACGTCCATGCATGAATCAGACATGATCAACACCAGTAATAAAATTATTCAGGGCGACTGGAACTGGCCGTATGATCGTGAGGACACATGGCATGCTTTTGAAGGGGAAGGCAGGCA
>CAZHJW010000066.1:0-11726 GCA_964533265.1 uncultured Pedosphaera sp. | reverse complement strand
TTAATATCATGCCTACAACCCTCTCTTTTATTGGGGCCGTTTTAGCTTACATCTTTTTGGGCATTCTTCCTTTGCGGGATTTATATAAGGAGATTGACTGGCCGGTCATTGTTTTATTGGGAGCAATGATTCCTGTTAGCCAGGCTCTTCAGGATACCGGGTTGACTGCCAAGATTGCAGTATTTGCCAACCATATGACTGATAGTCTTCCGAGCTGGGGTATTTTGGCTATATTGATGGTTGTGACCATGTGTTTATCAGATGTCATTAATAATGCGGCGACCGCGCTCATTATGGCTCCCATAGGTATGGGAATTGCAGCCCAAATGGGAGTGAGTGCAGACCCTTTCCTCATGGCTGTGGCTGTCGGAGCTTCCTGCGCATTTTTAACGCCGATTGGACATCAGTGTAATGCCCTGATTCTGGGGCCTGGTGGTTACCGGTTTGGGGATTACTGGCGTATGGGGCTACCTCTTGAAATAATGATTGTGGGAGTTTCAATTCCCTTAATCTTAAAGTTTTTCCCGATGAGTCCGGTTGGGTAACCGAAACAATCTTGCCGCTGGGCCATGCTTGGTGTTTGCTTTGCCTGTCTCATCATGATTCACGTAATGCGCGACGGCCAACAGTTTGGCCCCTATACCCTGGAAGATCTAAATGCTTATTTAGCCCAGGGCTCCCTACTGCCCACTGATCAGGCTTGGTGGGAAGGGGCTCCAGCTTGGGTGCCGATGGATCAGGTGCCTGGGGTACAGTTGCCGGGGATGCCGCCGGTTGCGCAGGCCCCCACTCAGGTGGCTGCCGATCCGATGGGAGTGGCCAATCCGGAAGTTGCTGCTGTTCAAGCCGAAGCCATGACTGGGGGGGCTCCAGAGGCTGCAAAGAAAAAGAAAATTATAATTATCGCGGGGTTAGTTCTTGGTGTGGTGGCCATTGCAGGTGTGCTTTTATTTGTTTGGCCTGGTTTTTTGAAGGAGGACGGAGGGGGTGAGTTGCCCACGTCGCCACCTCCATCTCAGGCTGGGGGTAATGGCGGGGCAGGACAGACTTTTGCTGAAGTCGTCAAACCCATTTTTGAAAAAAATACCTGTTATGATTGTCACGATGGAGTAGAAGATCCTGAAAATAAGAAAAATAAAGCATTTAATTTAGCCAAGAATGATTCGATTAAAGAGGATATTGAGGTGGGGAATGCCGATGCCAGTGAATTGATTTTACGACTGACCGACAAGGAAGATCCAATGCCCCCTAAGGGGGATATGTTGAGTCAAGAGGATGTGCAAAAGATCAAAGATTGGATCAATGCAGGTGCCAAGTTTTGAGTAGTATATGTAATCTATTTCAAGGTACTGATTATGCTAATTCATATTCAACGGGATGGTCAGCAGTTTGGGCCATATACCCTTGAAGATTTAAATCAATACTTGGCGGATGGTTCCTTGTTGCCAACGGATCTGGTTTGGTATGAGGGAGCGTCTGACTGGGTTCACATGAATCAGGTGCCTGGAGTGGTTATGCCTCTATCCGGTTTCCCCTCATCAGGAAAAGAATCTGTTTCTGCAGTCTCTAGTCACTCACTTTCTGGGAGAAAAAAAATAATGATTGGAGCCTCTGTTGGAGTTCTGGTGGCTGGAATTGGATTGGCGTTTGGGATGGGATGGGTTGGGGGTGGCGAAAGTGGGTCTGCGAATAAAACATCCAATCAAGCGGAGCCATTGACAGAGGCTGGATCAAGTGATTCGTCCCCAAAAGAGGGCAATATTTATTTTTCCGAGGTAGAGCCCCTATTCAGAAAACACCGCTGTTTCGAATGTCATCACTCAAAGGAGAGTAAGAAAGCGAAGGCAGATTTGGATTTTTCTATTCCCAGTACGACCGAAGCGTTTACTTCTCCCAACCAGAAAGGCAATCCGGCCACTGCTCCCTTGGTTTTGGCTATTACGCCGGGAGCTGCGGAGCCTATGCCTCCCAACGGGCCGATGATCCCCAAGGACGAGGTGGCTATTATCATGCAGTGGATTGCAGGCGGGGCCAAGTTCTAGTCACTACTCCGCAATTCATCAATGCATTGACGCAGAGGTTCTAAATCTGGGTCGGTTGCAGCAGCAGTTTTCACGGCTTGTGAATTTATTCTTAGGGCCGAGTGTAGTTCTCGTGCAGCTTCTTCGATGCGTCCTAGTTGAGTGAGATAACAGGCCAGATTATAAGGGATGACCCATTGCTTAGAAAACAGATCGCGGGCGGGTTCCAGCAATGAAAGAGCTTTTTCAGTCTGGTCCAGTTCGTGAAGGGCAAAGGAACGGTGAATCCAGCCATCGGGCTTTTCAGGAGCCTCTTGGACCAATTGTTCGGCAGTTCTTACGCAGGCTTTCCAATTTTTTTCTGTGGCGAACAAATTCCACCTCAACTCCAAAACTTTGGGATGATTTTGTTGTGGATTTGGGATTAGTTCGAGTTCGCACCTCGCCTCCTTTGGATTACCCAAATCCAACCAGCCTTCTGCAGCTCGAAGATGGTGTAAATCAGATGGATCAAGGCTATGCATGCTACTGTAAAAAAACGGTAGTTTTGTAATAGACCACCTTTTAAGGGCGAGTTATACTATGTCGAACCCACGCTCACCCCAATATAGTCCTTATTATCTAAACATGCAAAATTCCAACGAACCTTCTTTCAGGGAAAATGTAGACCTTATGTATGATCGGGCGGCAGCCACACTAGATCTACCTCTTGGATTGGCAGAGCAAATCCGCACTTGCAACTCGGTATATCAGGTTAAATTTGGGGTTAAGCTTCGAGGCGAGTACAAGATATTTTCTGGATGGCGGGCTGTGCATAGTGAACATCGGCTGCCTGTGAAAGGCGGTATTCGCTACGCCGATTTTGCAAACCAACAGGAGGTCGAGGCATTGGCTGCTCTGATGAGTTATAAGTGTGCCATCGTTGATGTTCCCTATGGTGGTTCCAAGGGAGCCTTATGTCTCCGGCCGAAGGACTATACGGTAGAAGAACTGGAACATATTACACGCAGATTTACACAGGAATTAAATAAGCGTAGCTTGATAAGCCCGGGATTGAATGTTCCTGCGCCCGATATGGGGACCGGTGGTCGTGAGATGGCCTGGATGGCTGATGAATACCGACAGTTGAACCCTCAGGATATTAACGGCCTTGGTTGTGTAACCGGTAAACCGGTGGAGAACGGGGGGATACATGGGCGTACAGAAGCGACTGGTCGAGGGGTCCAATACGGATTACAGGAATTTTTCCGTCACCCCGAAGATGTGAAGCGTGCTGGAATGGAAGGTGACCTCGAAGGTAAGCGTATCGTTGTTCAAGGCTTGGGTAACGTGGGGTTTCATGCTGCGAAATTCTTTTCAGAAGAAGATGGGGCACTGATTACAGCAATTATTGAGCGTGACGGAGCCATCATCAACGATTCGGGGCTGAATATTGAAGAGGTTCATGCTTACCGGATGGAGAACGGAGGAGTAAAGGGTTTTCCTGGATCAGAATTTGTGGAAGACGGCCCTTCGGTCTTGGAGAAGGAATGTGATATCCTTCTACCGGCAGCACTGGAAAGTCAGATTCATCTTGGAAATGCTGACAGAATTAACACAAAGCTCATTGCCGAAGCTGCTAATGGTCCGGTGACTTTCGGTGCAGACGAAATTCTACGTAACAAAGGTGTTGTGATTATCCCTGATGCCTACCTCAATGCGGGCGGAGTAACTGTATCCTATTTTGAATGGATCAAGAATTTATCCCATATACGATTCGGCCGAATGGAACGTCGCTATGAGGAGGCGCAGAGCAGGGGGTTGGTCGCCGCTATTGAAGAGGCCACAGGCAAACCAGTTTCTGATGCGACCAAGAAGATGTTGATCTCCGGTCCAGATGAATTGGACTTAGTCCGATCCGGATTGGATGACACGATGCGTGAGGCCTACAATAAAATCCGTGACATCTATAACTCACGTGAGTCAGTCGTGGATCTGCGTACGGCGTCCTTTGTATTGGCTATTGAGAGAATTGCTGAAAGTTACAACAGCATGGAACTTTAGAGACTATTCAAATCTCCATAAATGTTTGGCGGTGCGGATGAACAAGGCGGCATCTGCTACAGCGGGGGAGGCAAGCGATTTTTCGCCCAAGCTCTTTTTTTTCGGCTTTGTAAATTTTTTACCGGCTTCGACCACGAAAACGTCGCCGGTTTCATTGATGCAGTAGAGCTTTCCATCGACCAAGATTGGTGAGGCGGAGAAGCTGCCTCCGAGGCGTTCGCTCCAGTAAGGCTTCCCTGTTTTCGCATCAATGCAACTGGCGATTCCTCCATCAGAAATCATATAAAGTTCATTTCCGTCGAGAATCATACTAGGGGTTTTCGGCGCTCCTTTGGGAAGAATCCATTTCACATGAGTATCGGTTATATCTCCCTTACCCCCTAGTTGTACTGCCATGGCCTTTGCATGATCGAATCCGGTGCTGAAGAACACCATGCCATGGCCAATTACCGGGCGGGGTACTACAGAGTATCCATCATAAGTGACACGCCAGATTTCTTTACCATTATTCGGATCATAGGCACCAATCATGTCGCTTCCCGGGAGTACTATCTGCGAGCCGTCCGTGGTTTTTAAAACGAGCGGCGTGCAGAACGAAAATTTCTTCTTGGCATTAACGCTTCGGTTTGCTTTCCACACCTGCGAGCCATCCCTTGCGTCTAAGGCGATCACAAATGGATTTTTGGCGCCATCACAACTGAAGATCAGTTTATCGTCGACCAGAGCAGGAGTGCCTCCATTGCCGTGAACAGGGGAGTAATTAATAGTTTCATTTTTCCACACCACTTTGCCTTTCAGATCAAGGCAGGCCGTGCCCATGTGGCCGAAGTGAACGTATAGGTGGTTCCCGTTTACGATGGGGGTCGGGCTGGCCTGGCTGTTTTTTCGGTGCATGCGCGGTGCTTTGGCAACAGTGATAATCTGGGTTTTCCAGAGCTGTTTACCGTTATTGGCATCGAAGCAGAGTGCGTTTAACGTGACTGCTTGACCTGCGTTAATTGCACTTGTGAGATAGATGCGGCTCTTCATGATGACGGGCGAACTCCACCCCGAACCGGGGACGGGGGTCTTCCATCTCAGGTGGGGGCTTTTGGCGCTTATGTCGGTGGGTAGTTCTACTCCTTCGGCATGTCCTTGTGCATTTGGGCCACGGAACTCTGGCCAGTCACCGGCCAATAGCGGGAAAAGTAAAAGGTTAAAAGCAATTACCAAGGCAATTTTCATGGGCGGAGTTTGGGAGGGTGGGTGAGGACCGTCAAGCCGTTCACATTCAAAAAAGATTGTTTTTTCGTAATCTTTTCCACAGTCTGCGCGGCCAATGTCCGTTTTGGAAATTAAGCCCGCTGACCAGTGCCGTTATGACATGATTGCATTGGGTGAAATCATGCTCCGCCTTGATCCAGGGGATGGTCGTGTGCGCACCGCACGTCGGTTTGACGTATGGGAAGGTGGCGGTGAATACAACGTAGCGCGAGGTTTGCGCCGTTGTTTTAGTTTGAAAACCAGTGTGGTGACTGCCTTCGCGGATAACGAGGTGGGCCGGTTAATTGAAGATTTTATCATGCAAGGTGGGGTGGATGTTGATTACATCAAGTGGCGTGACTATGATGGCATTGGCCGTACTGTGCGTAACGGTATAAATTTCACCGAGCGCGGTTTTGGAATTCGAGGAGCCAAAGGGGTGCCTGATCGAGGGAATACGGCCGCTAGTCAACTTAAGAAGGGTGATATTGATTGGGAGAAGATTTTTGGGGTGGACGGCGTGCGTTGGTTTCACACTGGCGGCATTTATGCCGCCCTCAGTGATACAACACCAGAGCTGGTGATTGAGGCTGTGCAAGCTGCCAAAAAGCACGGTACAATTGTTTCGTATGATCTTAATTATCGGCCCAGCCTCTGGGACAATATTGGCGGACAGAGTAAGGCTCAGGAGATAAATCGTGAGATTGCTAAATACGTCGATGTAATGATTGGCAATGAGGAGGATTTTACCGCCTGCCTTGGTTTTGAGGTTTTGGGCGTGGATGAAAATGTTTCCAATATTGAGATCGATGCCTTCAAAAGCATGATTAATAACGCAGTTACCGCCTTCCCGAACTTTAAGGTTACGGCTACCACATTACGGGCTGTGAAGAGCGCAACGGTGAATGACTGGGGCGCGATCTGCTGGGCGGATGGGAATTTCTACGAGGCAACAAACCGCGGTGATATGGAAATCTACGATCGAGTGGGTGGTGGCGACAGCTTTGCCAGTGGCCTGATTTATGGCTTCATTGCCACGAATGATCCGCAACAGGCCGTTGAGTATGGCGCAGCTCACGGTGCCTTGGCTATGACGACACCTGGCGACACCTCTATGGCCACCCAAGCAGAGGTGGAACGTCTCATGAGTGGCGGTGGTGCTCGGGTGCAGCGCTAGTTATTCATTTGGCTGCAAGATGACCTTCATGAGGCCTGTCTCTCCTGCATAGAGTCTGTCAAACCACTGGGCTCCTTCTTCCAGAGTGTCTTTGGCGCTGATGAGGGGATCTACTTTAATTATTCCACGTGATAGAAGGTCGATGCACTCAGGATATTCGCCGTTTGAGGCGCATGAGCCGTAGATAGTTAATTCGCGGGTGACGACTGATTGCAGAGGAAAATCTACTTCGGGGGCAAGGTTGCCAACTAATGCCACCGAGCCTCCCTTCCGCGTAGCTTCTATTGCAGTTTTTACTGTGGGGGTTGCGCCGACTACTTCCATTGCGATGTCTGCTCCGCGGCCATGAGTGGCTTCCTGGATGACTTTCACTGCGTCGGTAGTCTTGGGGTTGATGCCGAGGTCTGCCCCGAGTTCTTGAGCAAGCTTGAGCTTTTCTTCAGCCAAGTCTACAGCAATAATTTTAGAACAACCGGCCGCTTTAAGAGCTTGCACGACCAGGAGTCCGATCATTCCTGATCCAATGACCGCCGCCGTGTCGCCCTTTGCGATCGGTGTACGTTTAACTGCATGTACCGCTACGGACACCGGCTCAATCATGGCAGCATGTTCGAATGGCAGATTGTCTGGCATTGGGTAAATGATGTGCTCGGGGACCACAGCGTACTCAGCAAAGCAGCCGTGCTGGCGATAATCTTCACACGAGACTCCCAATACTCTCCGGTTTTCACACAGGTTCTTTTCACTTCGTTTGCAAAAATAGCATTCTCCGCAGGACACCATGGAATCAAAGGTGATCCGGTCTCCCTCTTTTACTGAGCTCACTGCTGTGCCCGTTTTGGCCACCACCCCGGCTGCCTCGTGACCCATGATAAGTGGGGGGACACGTCGCCCACTGGACCCATCAAATCCGTGGATGTCACTTCCACATATACCGCACGCTTTGATTTGCACCAAAACATCATGATCTCCGTATTTAGGCTGAGGCATGTCGGTCACGGTCAGCTTTTTGTATTCTTCAAGCAAAAGAGCTTTCATATTAGGAAAGAAGGGAGACTATTCTCCAACGAGTCGCTGGCAAAGGCTTTTTAATTTTGGTGTGTCTGTGTAGTTTTTTAACTCTTCTATAAAATAATTTCGCTCACCTTCCAGTGGCATGACATTAAAGGTAAGGTGGTTTTTGCTGATTCAGTGCCCTTAAAATAATATCAAGGAGGGTTGACCTCTTTAATCCGTCTGATAAAACAGTAAAAATCTTATGAGATCAAAACACCTGTTTCAACTAGCCTTGGCCGTATCTCTATCTTCCACCGTTCTGGCAGTGGATCCTCCGAAAGTGCAAACCAAACCCGCACCCCGGCCTGCAATACAACCGGTTCCGCGGCCAGCACCCGGTGCGCGACCTTTGCCAGGTCGTTTTCCTGGTCAACCGGCCAAGCCTCAGCCGGTTCAGTGGGGGGAGAAACAGATAGTTGCAATCGCGACCATTACCGACATCAAACAGGGTCCTACAGCTCGGTCTTTTCCTCCCATATACAACCATGCCCTGACAATGAAGATTGAAGGTGTCTTACGGGGAGACCTCAAAGCTGGCAGTGAACTCACGGCAAATCATTCAGCACGTCAGCAGCAAAAACCGGTTTACCCCAAAGGCAAAGTCGTTATTGCCCTATCTAATGTGCGGGGAGGCCTTCGTGTTGAAGCCTTCGAAGAGGCTAACGAAAAGCAGCTAGATTCGATTCGGCTCGCCTGTGAGTTGCCGCTCGGCTGGAAGAGCATGAACGGCAAACTGATTTCTCCTTGGGTGGCACAAAAGGCGCGGGCCTGGCCTAAGGCCCAAAAAATTGATGCCAAGCATTTCTGTAGTGCGACAGGGCGACCGGCTTTGCTAGTGGGTGGTGGTCTATCATACACCGTGGAAAAAGTACCGCCTTCAAAGGACATCAAATGGACCAATCCTGATGGAGATGGGGAATATAAAATAATTGTAACCAATCAAACAGCCAAGCCCATTGAAATTGATGCCTTGCGGCAACAAGGAAAACGCATTCTTTGGAAGGAAAGCCTCGTGATTTTGTGCCAGGGTAAATCCTATGCCATTCCTGGTTCAGTGGGTCTTTTGCGCCCGACACAGCCGGTTTTACTCAAACCCGGCCAAAGCGTTAGTACTGTGGTTAATGCACTTAGCTTAGAGGGGCCAAGTTGGCCGAAAGGCGGTTACCGCATTGAATTTCAGTTTTGTTTGGGTGAGCGCAGTAGTAAACAAAGCTTTTACTACATGTCCCGCCATCATGATGTAATTCGATCGGGACTTAAAAAGCAGGTGAATTAACCCGCCACTCTCCGGCCGGTTTTGGACGATTCATAGATCGAGTCGATTGTCTTCAGTACCGTTACGGTGCTCTCTGGGGTGTTACGACAATCATTGCCTTCGCGGATAGCTCGAATCCAGTCGCGCAATAGAGACACCATGGCTTTGCCACCGTATCCTGTGGTATCGTCGGGCGGGAGTTGGAAGGTCTCCTCCATGGCCATGAACTGCGGCTGGGGTCCATGGATTTCCAGTACGCCACCGGTATTGGGGCGGCCAGGATCCCAGTAAACCCAGCGCTCGGTGCCGCGGATAGTCCAGCGGATATCGTTCATCCAGCGAGGATGCCAATACCCGCCGGTAAAGGTTGCTAGAGCACCTCCGGATAGGTCGAGAATGGCGCTCCCACCGTCCTCAACGGCCGAAGGTGTTTTGCCAAAAGTGCCCACACGAGCACTAACCGTGACTACTGATTCACCCGTGATATATGTGAGTAAATCCAGATGATGACAGGCAAGCCAATTAAAGAAACCTCCTCCACTTTTTTTCTGATCGAAAAGATAATGTTCAGGTCCTCGCCTGTCGACATTGCTTGTGGCCCAGGTCATTTCTACGCTTACAAGTTTGCCAAACCGGCCATCAGCTACCATTTTACATAGACGATTTGCCAATTCGTCATAACGCCAGATAAAACCATTTTGAAAGGCAATCTTGTTGGTGCGTACTGCTTCAGCCATCCTCTGACCATCCCCCGCATTTGCTGCACCGGGTTTTTCAAGCAGGATATGTTTACCTGCTTTGGCTAGTGCGATAACCGCATCTGGTCCCTGATCATTAGGTAGGCACACCAGTGCACCATCGAATAGATCACCACCGGAGCTAATCAGTTCAGGCACAGTTTCAAAACGAGGGAGTGCGGCATGGCGTTCCTCTAGGCTTGTCGTCGTTCCGTCCAACGCAGGAACCAGCGCGGATATTTCCAATTCATCGGCGACATGCGTGAGCGATTCACGCCAGCCCATCCCGTGAGGATGGTCGACACCAATGACCGCGATGCGCAGTTTTTCTGACATGAATCGTTATTCCACCGGTAGAAAGGTAAGTGTGCCTTCAAGCATATCAGGTACAATCAGTTGTTTGCCCTTTCGGTCATAATAGAAATCGGCTGCCGTGGTAAACTTATCAGACAGCACAGTTGTCTTCTTGGCTTTACGGTCGTATTTCCAGACTTTACCAAGTGGCCAACTGGAAACATAGATGGCGCCTTTGCCAAATTCCACTGCGTCAGCACCCCGCATGCCTTTGGCCAGTACTTTAAAATTTTTCCCGTCGTATTGAACAATGTTTCCAGTAAAGAAATCTCCCATAACCAATAGTTCAGTATCTTTTTTACCAGTTACCGTTACCCCATTGGGGCCTAGCATCGCCTTGTTGCCGGCGGGTACGGCGAGTGTTACCTTGCCTTCGAGTGACACCTTATAGACGCAGCCAGTCATGGGCGATTTGACTTTCGGACTGTCCACAGGCCAGAGTTTACGTTCACCATCCGGATCAAACATCCAACCGGGTTGGCTCATCTCAGTAACGTACACACTTTTTTTATCGCGACTTGCGGCAACGTCATTGAGGAACTCAATCTTATTCGGAAAGTCTTTGGCTTCAGCAAGTTTGGTGGCCTTACCTTTTTTGTTGACCTTCCAAATGGTCGTTTCATCAGCCGTGATTAGGAAGCCGCCCACATAAGCCATCCCCTTTGGGGAATTCATCCCGCGGCAGAATTCGTTTACCTTGTCGCCATCGATTACGTTGATGCCGCCATCTCCTGGCTCATCACCATTGATCATAGTGACGTAGAGTTTCCCGCCGAAGCCGCGGCACACGCTTTCTGGCTTGGTGCCAACTTTGAGTACTTTTGCCTCTGCTTCTGCTGAGAATGCTAGTCCGAGGCCCAATATGCACAGGTATACCTTTGTTGTATTCATGGATGGATGCAAGAGTCTCGTGGTGTCAGCTTGGGGTCAACGTCAAATGAGCTCAAAGCGTCTTGCTTGGAGCACGGGAATAAACGATGCTCCGGAGGTATTCGCATGAAACATCTTGTTTGTCTTTATATCCTGCTGACCGTTCCCGTGTTCGCCAAGGAAGCTCACCGCCCGAATATCGTCATCATTATGTCTGATGACATGGGTTATTCAGATATCGGCTGCTACGGCGGAGAAATCCAAACTCCGGCTTTGGACGGGTTGGCGACCAACGGATTGCGTTTTACCCAATTCTACAACACCGCCCGCTGCTGCCCGACCCGCGCATCGCTTCTGACCGGACTTTATCCTCATCAGACAGGCATTGGGCACATGATGAACGACCGGGGGCAGGATGGGTACCGGGGCGAATTGAACCGCAACTGTGTCACCATCGCGGAGGCACTGAAACCCGCCGGTTACTCAACTTACTGCGTGGGCAAGTGGCACGTTACCAGTCACATCAATCCATCGAATGACTCCGAGAAATTCAACTGGCCGTTGCAAAGAGGATTTGATCGCTACTACGGCATCATCAATGGCGCCTCAAGTCTTTGGGATCCTAATTCGCTGACTCGCGGAAACAAGCCCATCACTCGTGAGAACGATCCGGGTTATAAACCTTCTGAGCCCTACCATTTTACCGATGCAATCAGCGACAATGCCGTTAAGTTCGTTAAGGAGCACAAGGGGAATAATCCCTTCTTCATGTATGTGGCATACACGGCCGCGCACTGGCCGATGCACGCCCGTTCGCGGGACATTGCCAAGTATGATGGGAAATATGATCAGGGCTATGTTGCTGCCCGTAAGGCACGACTGGAACGAATGAAGAAAATGGGGTTAATCGATAAAAACACAAAGATGACGCCGACGGTTGGCGATTGGAGTCAGATAAAAGATAAGGAATG
>CAZHJW010000065.1:0-12161 GCA_964533265.1 uncultured Pedosphaera sp. | reverse complement strand
AGCCCTTCTGTCTCAACTTCACCATCAGAACGAATTCCACCACAGAGGACATCCGCAATTTTAATGGCGATAAAGGTTACTACAGCACTCCAGATGATGGTGACAACAACGGCCACTATCTGGCCTTTAAGGTTGTTTTCTATTGTTTCAGCACCGGTCGCCGCGTCTATGACGAAGAGTCCTGTGAGGAGCGCTCCGACAATTCCGCCAACACCATGTACTCCGAACACATCGAAACTATCATCATAACCCAGTGATTTCTTTAGCGAAGTCGACGCCCAGTAACAAACCCCACCGGCTGCTACACCAATGGCTATTGCCCCCATCGGCCCAACAGATCCCGAAGCCGGAGTAATCGCTACGAGCCCGGCAACTGCTCCAGTCGCAATGCCAACTGCTGTAGGCTTACCTTTTCCAAGCCATTCGATCATCATCCAGGTGAACGCCGCAGCTGCTGTTGCTACTTGTGTAACCAGCTGAGCCATACCGGCTACGCCATCAGCTGCCAACTCGCTACCCGCGTTGAAACCGAACCAGCCAACCCATAGCAGTGCTGCACCGATCAGAACGAACGGCACATTATGAGGCTGCATAGGGCTGTCGGGGAATCCCTTCCGTTTGCCTAGGAGAATACAGGCCACCAATCCCGCTACACCGGCATTAATATGAACTACGGTGCCACCTGCAAAATCGATGGCTTCCCATTTTTCGGAAAGATAACCGCCACCCCAAACCATGTGCCACACTGGTAAATAGGAAAAGGTGAACCACAACGTCAAAAAGATCATCACCGCGCTGAATTTCATACGTTCAGCAAAAGCGCCAACAATCAGGGCTGGGGTAATGATCGCGAAGGTCATCTGGAAGGTGAAGTATACTGATTCAGGTATTGTCCCCGACACAGTGTCGACACCCACTCCCCTCAAAAAGAGTTTATCAAAGCCTCCAATGAAGGCATTCCCTTCAGTGTAAGCAAGGCTGTAGCCATAGATGGTCCACAATAGGGTCATCAATGCTGTGCAGGCAAAACACTGAACCAGAACGGATAATACGTTTTTCTTACGCGTAAGCCCGCCATAGAAAAGCGACAAGCCAGGGATTGTCATTAGCAGCACTAGAGCAGTGGCCACAATCATCCACGCTGTGTCTCCGGAATCTAATGTAGCGGGAGCTTCCTCGGTCGCAGCTGGCTCTTCAGTTTTCTCTTCAGGAACCGGCTCAGAACCAGCCGACCCATTGGCATCCGCTGCAATTAATTGGCCAGCAAATAAAGCCAGCGTCACGGTCAATATTGGAATAAATTTTTTCATTTTATTAGCAGTTTAAGGGTTATAGGTTGATTTCAGAGCGCTTCATTTCCCTTTTCATCCGTTCGAATGCGAATGGCCTCTTCGATGGAGGAAACAAACACCTTGCCATCACCAATCTTGCCGGTCTTGGCGGCTTCAGTGATTGCTTTGGTGGCTGACTCAACTTTGTCGTCACTCACAACGACCTCGAGCTTGATTTTCGGGAGAAAATCCACCGTATATTCACTGCCTCGGTAAATTTCAGTATGACCCTTTTGCCGGCCAAACCCTTTCACCTCTGCGACAGTCATACCCTCTATGCCTACCTCAGCAAGAGCATCTTTTACTTCTTCCAATTTAAACGGTTTGATAACCGCTTCGATTTTTTTCATGCGCTGGTCTCCGGTCCGTTTTCAGCCAAATCAACAAGCCCACGGACACTCAAGCTCATTGAATCGTCGATTAGTCGACTTGGCCCTTAAGCAAACGCAATGCCAACACACTATTTTACATAGATCACCTTATTTTTCAGGGATTTTTTTAGCACATCAAATATCACGGCCGGAATTATCCATCCTATAAATGTTCAGTCTGTCTATTTTTAGACACAATTCGATCGATCTAAAATACCGATTATTTGAATAATCTCTGATAGACAACAAGACTGGGCTCTGAAGATACTCACCACAGTTTTTGGAGCATCAAATATGGCGAAAGGCAGACGGTCTAATAAGGGTGAGATATCCACACCTAACCCGACCTCTCCAGAAACCTCCACAAAAACTCACGTAGACGGCGAATTAGGAAAACCAGCATCTGAGCCATTCTTCTCACGAGTTGACTGGCTCACTGGTCTTATCGTTCTGCTAATCAGTCTAGCCGCCTATCTCTACACTCTGGCTCCTGATGTTACCCTGGAAGATTCGGGCGAATTGGCGGTAGGCTCCATGTATGCTGGAGTGCCCCACCCTCCAGGATATCCAATGTGGACGATCTACTCGTGGTTTTTCACCAAGATTCTCCCCTTTTCAAACATCGCATGGCGCGTAGCCGTAAGCTCTGCAGTCGCAGCTGCGTTATCTTCAGGACTATTGGCACTCATGGTGTCTCGGGGTTCAAATTTGATCTTATCCAGCATCAGTCAATTTAAGGGAATGTCATCAAAGCATAAACAAATGTTATGCATAGCAGCAGGCATGTCTTCTGGCTTAATTTTTGCTTTTAACGGATTTATATGGAGTCAAGCGGTAATAGTGGAGGTATATACCCTAAGTTTTCTTACCTTCACCCTTACTTTAACCTTTCTAATGAGATGGTTTTTTAGGCCGAAGGAGCGCCTCTACCTTTATTTAGCATATTTTTCCTTCGGCCTCTGTTTCGTAAACCACCAAACACTAATTCTTGGGGCCGTAGGCATTGAGATACTGATCTTATTAGCCGATCAAAAACTTGGCCGAGATTTCCTAACAGGAAATTGCTCTCTTTATATCGTTGGCCTTGCCCTAAGTCTAAAAGGAGCAGGCGACGCCTCCACAGGCAACCCAGGCCTGTTCGTTCTCTTCAATTTCGTTGGATCACTTTTGATGGCAACCCTAATAACTATAACCATCAAGCTGCCTCGGCCAGAACTTAAGCTTTTGGCGGGTGGCGCCTATTTCGCAGTAGCACTGTGCTTCGGGTTGCTCTGGGATTCGGCCTTAGGCAAACAACAGTTCGCCCAAGCTAATACTACTGTGAAGCTTTGGGCATTTCTAAATCTGGTTATTCTTTTGGCCCTAATCGCACATTCCTGGATAAATCGTAATAAGGACGAGGATGATGAGGGACTGCTCACAAACTGGATGGCGCTACTTAACACTAGAGCCGCATGGGTCGCCGCAGCGTTGCTGTACTTCTACATGCCGATAGCTTCCATGACCAATCCTCCCATGAACTGGGCCTACCCGCGAACCTTACAAGGTTTTAAACACGCTATAACGCGAGGTCAATATGATCGCATTATGCCCTCCAATTTAACGCGAATGTTTATTGATCATTCTCACATCAAGAATCCTCAACAAACCAACAGCAACGGATTCAACGGAGGACAATTAGGTGTCTATATAGACGAGGCTCGCCAAGAATTCAGCCTGTCCTACCTCGCACTAGCCTTTATCCCTCTAGCCTTTATCCACCGAATGCAATTGCGAGAATTCAGGTGGATACTCAGCCTCACCGGAATCTTTGTCTCATTTACCCTGATATTAATTTACCTGATAAACCCAACGGCTGATGAGCTCAACCGGCATCTCAACAAGGTGTTTTTTGCCGCTACACATATCTTTATCGCCGGAGGCATAGGCCTCGGGGTAGCCATCATCGGCGCCACCTTATGTAAACCGGAAACCGCACGCAATATCACGCTTTTCCTCGGCGGACTGATCATCTGGGAAGTCTTCGAAACATGGCACATCTACAACACCACCGTATTCGCGATGAAACATGCGGCCGCTTTCACTGGCCTGATCTTGTTATTGATATTAGTCGGAATGTTTTTCGCAGCCAAATTTAACACAACCAAACGCACACTCATCATGGTCGCTACGTTGACCTTCTGCGTCCTACCCTTAAGACCTGCGCTAAATAATTGGGCGGAAAACGAACAACGCAACCACCTGTTTGGATACTGGTACGGCCACGACATGTTCACTCCCCCGTTCGATACGTATCCTGAAATGGAAAGAGACGCCATTCTCTTTGGAGGAACTGACCCAGGCCGGTTCTGCCCCACATACATGATATTTTGCGAAAGTTTTATCGCCTCTCGCAATAAAAGAGATCCTGATTTCGACAGGCGAGATGTCTATTTAATTACTCAAAACGCACTTGCAGATGGAACCTACCTCCAATACATCCGCGCCCATTACAACCGAAGCGCGCAACAGGATCCGAAATTTTTTAGTGAACTAGCTGCCGCAATCAATAAAAGCAGCAAACGGATGCACTTCAACTTACTGCTTTTTCTTGGCCTATTATCCGGAGCAATCATGATAATCTTCGCCTTCAGTAAGTATGATAAATCACAAAATCGCAAACATACCGCAGGAGTAGGAGCCTGGGGAAGCTGTCTAGTTCTTCTGTGCCTCGCCGGATTCACAACACCTCTTAATAATCTTTCAGCCTCGGCCGATAAATTTTTCGGCAAGATAGGGGTTCAAACTGAGGAAAAGAGGCGCAACAAATCAATCTACCCGCCAAAAGAAATCAATACCCCATCAAGCTACGATAATCAGGTTGCCTTCGCCGCCTATTATACCGACGCCAAAGAGCGCATGCTAAAAGGAGCATTAAAAGCCGGTGAAGATGTCCGCCTCGTTCTAACCTTCCAATGCACCAATACTACATGTGGATTTCAAGCTTCTGCGGTAATTAATCAGCAAACTGCACCACTGCTCAAACAACTCGAACAATCCGGCGGACAGCCCTGCCAGCGCTGCGGATCCATAATGCCCATCCCCGAACCCCAAGTTTCAGTCCAGGGAACAACTGCAGTCATGGACATCAATGGCCGGCTAGCAAAAACAATTTTTGAAAACAACCCGGACCACGAGTTTTATGTGGAAGAAAGCTTCCCGCTAAACTGGATGTACCCTCACCTCCGCCCTTTTGGAATCATCATGAAACTCGAAAGAGAGCCTATTGATGATTTCACTGAAGCAACCTTCGAGAAAGACCGACGATTCTGGGGTGAATATTCTAAACGTTTAATCGGCGACTGGATCACCGAAGAAACAGGCGTTTCCGAAATATGTGATTGGGCTGAACGTACTTATAAAAAACATGATCTTAAAGGGTTTACCGGAAGTAAACAATTCATTAGAGACAACGATGCTCAAAAAGGGTTTTCAAAATTACGCTCCGCGATAGCGGGCCTTTATTCATGGCGTTACCTGACAACTCAAAACCAGAAACTCAAGAAGCGTTATGCTAAAGAAGCCGTCTTCGCCTATAAACAGGCCTTTGCATTCGGCCCCATTAACCCCGAAACAGTCTATAAATTTATTAACATGCTTACTTATGTCGGCAGACATTCAGACGCTATTAGATTAGCGACGACATATTACCGACTGGATCCAGCCAATCAAATGAGCCTTATCTATCTCAAACAGGCTTTACAGAATTCTGAGGTGAGGTTTCACAGCACCGGAGACTATGTGCAAGCAATAAAAACTGTCGAACAACTCCATGATATAGACCCAAAAGGAAACCACCTTATTCGCAGAGACTTTTACAAACGACAGCAAAATAACGATGCGTTTTTACTGCAGGCGTTTAACAAACAACCATCCAATTCAACAAATTTTATCCAAGCCATTTACATTCATGGCCGACATAAAAACACAAATGCCGTAATAAAAACTATTGATACCTTTACTAAATTTGCCGGGGATGACCCAAAAAAATTGACGCTTATCAAGAATAGCTACGGACTCATAGGACGATGGAAGAAAAAAGAGGTCATCGATCAACGCCTAACAGAAATTGAACCTGATCGATATGAAACATGGTTTGATTTAGCTCAAACCCGTATTCAACTAGGCAAAACCAACCAAGCAACTGGCGACCTTAGGACGGCATTGCAGAAACATAGAGATTCAGAAAGTAACTCAACTGATATACGAACGGCAATGATGACCAACGATTTATTCAAGCCGTTCCTTGAACACCCGGATATCAGGCCATTCCTAAAAAAAGCCCCCTAACTTCTTGGCGATTGCATTTCGTAATTAAACACTGAAACAGCGTAGAGTGCAGCAGTCTCACTCCGCAATATCACCTGCCCCAATGTGATTGGATGGACACCTGCTGTGAGAACGGAGTTCACTTCCGACGGCGTAAAATCACCTTCGGGACCTACCCACACACCTATTGTTTTGGGAAGAACCCCATGCTCCGAACCATAATCATCTACAAATTTTCGCGGATGCTGAGTGTGGCTTTGCAGTGAGGCAACCACGGAAAGATCAAATTGCTCACCACGATCGAGAAACTCTTTTGGGGTAATAGGGCTTTCAATGATTGGCAACCAAGGACTGCCACACTGCTTGATAGAATCTATGGCAATCGCATTCCATTTTGCCAACTTGGCACTTACATCTTCAAGCTGCACTACTGAACGTCCTGCAACCAAAGGGACAATCCTATGCACACACAATTCGGTGGCTTTCTGGATAATAAAATCCATCGACTTACCTTTGGTCATCGCTTGCAAAAGTGTTATCCGATACGGCAGAGGTTTAGTTCTGCTTTGATTCCGGACATCCAGCATCACAGCTTTCTTTTCCAGAGAAGACACCTCGCACATGAATTCACCGCCGACTCCATCGAGCACCACCACGCGTTCCCCCTTGCGAACACGAAGAACACTTATTGCGTGATGACTCTCTCTTTCGTCGAGAGTAAATCCAGTATTAATTATTTGGCTTGAAGATTGATAAAAGCGATGCATCAACTGAAAAAGTTCTTTGCCTTCTCAAGAAAGCCAGCACTCTGTGGATTCACCTCATCCCCGCAGAGATCGGCAAACTCTTTGAGCTTGTTTTTCTGTTCATTATTTAAACGGGTTGGAACCTCAACGTTCACCTTTACATTGAGATCGCCCGTTCCATAACCCTGCAAATTCTTCACGCCTCGACCTTTTAGTCGAAATGTTGTCCCGGACTGCGTACCGTCAGGAATTTTAATACTAGCTGAACCGGAAAGCGTTGGCACCTTTAACTCACCCCCCATTGCCGCCGTCACAAAACTGATCGGTACATCACAAAGTAGATCATCCTCCTCACGATCAAAAATTTCATGCGGCCTAACATGGAGTACGACATAAAGATCCCCGTTGATTCCTCCTCGAACTCCAGCTTCACCATTACCGCCGCTCCGCAAGCGTGTCCCTGTACTTACCCCTTCGGGAACCTTTAGGGTAATCGTTGACTTCTTGTCAATCCTCCCACTACCTCGACAACCAGTACAGGGTTCTTCCAAAACCGACCCCTGACCTTCGCATTGCGGACAGGTTTGTTGCATTCTAAAGAACCCTCTTTGAGACACAACCTGGCCATGACCACCACATGTAGAACAAGTTGCACGCCCTGAATCCTTTGCAGCTCCTGAACCATTACATTTACCACATCCGTCCAGTTTTGTGATCGAAATCTTTTTTTCGCACCCAAGCACAGCTTCCTCAAAATCTATTTCCATGTCGTAGCGTAGATCCGCTCCACGTTGGGCCCCATTTGGATCACGCCTTTCGCCTCCCCCAAAAAACTGCTCGAAAAGCCCTCCACTTCCTCCGCCTCCGCCAAAAACCTGATTAAATAAGTCGAAAGGATCGACCGCCCCGCCGTGATGTCCACCGCCGCCCACTCCTTCAAATGCTGCGTGCCCCATGGAATCATAAGCAGCACGCTTCTGGTCATCACTGAGAATCTCAAAGGCCTCACCGACCTCCTTAAATTTCTCCTCAGCCTTTTTATCGTCCGGGTTTTTATCCGGATGATATTGAACTGCTTTTTTCCGGTAAGCTTTCTTGATATCGGCTTCTGACGCATTCTTGGGCACACCAAGAATCTCGTAATAATCGCGCTTTGCCATTATTCGTCCACTGGAGATTTAGCGACTACCACACGAGCCGGTCTAACCAAGCGGTCATTTAATTTATAACCTCGCTGCACTTGCTGAACCACAGTGCCTTCGTTGACATCCGAGGTTTCCTCTTGGGAAAGGGCTTCATGCAAGTTAGGATCAAACTGTTCTCCCATCCCATCAATGGGCTCCATTCCAGAATCTCTCAATACATTAAAAAGTTGATCATAAATCATCTGCACTCCATCTTTTATCGAGGGATCAGCTTCTTTTACAGCTGTAATCGCCATTTCAAAATTATCCAATACCGGCAGAAGCTTTTCTAGCAATCCCTGATTGGCAAACTGCCGCACGTCCTCCTTGTCCCGTTGAGCCCGCTTGCGATAGTTATCGTAATCAGCAGTCAACCTTAATACACGAGCATTAAGATCTTCAATCTGCTCCCGAGCGTCCGCAATATTAATCGGAGCCTCAACATCCCCCTCATCATCAGATTCTTGAGCTGCCTTTTCAGCCAAACGTTTCTCCAAAGCTGTTAACTCAGGAGTAGAATGTTTCTTTTTTGACAACGTATCTGCTTGTTCATCCTTTTTAGTCATTTTATCCCAAAATTTCATTCTGACTTTTTGCCAACCTTAACATCGATATGTAAATCTCTTAACTGGCGTTGCTCAACTACAGTCGGACTATCAGTCATTAGGCAGGACCCTTTCGTTGTTTTCGGAAAAGCAATAACATCTCGGATGCTATCGGCCCCACATAACAGGGCAATCAGACGATCAAACCCAAGAGCAATCCCCCCGTGAGGCGGGCAACCAAATTTAAAGGCTTCAAGCATATAGCCAAAACGCGCTTGTGTAACTTCAGGAGAAAGCTGCAACACATCTTCAAACACAGTTTTTTGTAATTCAGGCTGATGAATCCGTATCGACCCCCCTCCCAATTCCACTCCATTGACCACGATGTCATAATGCTGACCTCTAACAGACTTGGGATCATTGATCAGACTGGGAATATCCTCAGTCACGGGCGAAGTAAATGGATGATGACTCGAAAACCACCTGTTCATCTCCTTATCAAACGCCAGCAGAGGGAAATCCACCACCCACAAAAAATTAAACTGTCCGTCGTTTACATCCAATTTACCAAGCTCCTGAAGCTTCTCAGCAGCGTACAAACGAATCTTGCCCAGAATCTCACAGGCGTTAAGCCACTCATCAGCAGCAAAAAGAATTAAGTCACCTTCCTCAATATTTAAATTCTCCTGGAGAGCCTTTCTCTCTGAATCGTTAAAAAATTTGACTATCGGCGATTTCCATTCACCGTTCTCCACCTTGATAAAGGCAAGCCCTTTGGCCCCGCAGCTCTTGGCTGTTTCAGTCATAGCCTCCATCTGCCCCTGAGTCACACAAGCAAAACCCTTTGCATTCAATGCCTTAACAACTCCCCCGTTTGCCACCACTCCACTGAACACCTTAAATTCACTCGCGGCAAAGTCTCCTGTTATGTCAACAATCTCCATTTCAAACCGGGTGTCTGGCTTGTCTATTCCCCAACGATTCATCACTTCCTGGTAAGGCACACGTGGGAAAGGCGTCAAAACCTCGATATCAAGGGCTACTTCCCAAACCCGCTTCAAATATGCCTCTATCAATTCGTAGATATCTTCGCGGTCAATAAACGACATTTCGATGTCAACTTGAGTAAATTCAGGCTGCCGATCGGCTCGAAGGTCTTCATCACGATAACACCTCGCGAGTTGAAAATATTTATCTACTCCCGAACACATGAGAATCTGTTTGAATTGCTGAGGAGACTGCGGCAAAGCATAAAATTCACCAGGAGAGACTCTGCTTGGCACCAAAAACTCACGAGCACCTTCCGGGGTAGACTTGAAAAGTGTCGGGGTTTCAACCTCTAGGAAACCCTCCTCCTCCATAAACACTCGAGTGGCAGTCGCCACACGACTACGCAATTGCATGTTGCGCATAATTTTAGGTCGCCGCAGATCTACATATCGATATTGAAGACGAAGTTCTTCATTCACTTTGGCAGCTGTTTCTGGATCATCAATCTGGAAAGGCAAAACATCCGCATGATTGTTCACATCCATCTTGGCTACAACAACCTCGATCTGACCGGTGGGGATTTTAGTGTTTTCAGTTTCATCCGGCCGTTGTCGAACTTGGCCAGAAACCGTAACAACACTTTCGCTGTGTAATTTCGATGCGACCTCCACCACATTTGCATCCGTTCCCTGAGGATCAAACACTAATTGAGTGCGGCCTTCGCGATCACGGATGTCGATGAAGATCACTCCACCCAAATCACGGCAGGAATGAACCCACCCTGATAGGATGACTTCCTTTCCTGCTTGCTCTATTCGCAACTCGTTACAATGGTGTGTTCTCTTCATATATTATTCACCCACTTTGGGCAAAATGGAGGCGGATACTGCCCGAAAGACGCCAAAAATTAAAGTTTTTTCCAGCTACTATGGAATTGTTGCACAGGAACCGCCATGACTTGAGCAGGAGACGATAGGATTCAATTAGAAATCCATTATCTGGACTCGTTCCAAAGAATCCTCAAGTTGTGTGTCTGGCGACAGGCTACAACAATGTCTGGCTTTCGGTCGCCATTGAGATCAGACGCCTTAATGTCCTCAACAGCCGTTTCCTTACCACTCAACAGATAGGCCTTCCACTTCGTGTAAAGGTCATCTTGGGGAACATACAATCGCACACCGGGAACCCCTGGAGTATTCATGCCACGCCAGCCAGCTACAATCTGATCTCCGCCCGTACTTAAAAAATCCGCAACCGCTAGTGCATGCCCATCCTTGAGCGTTTCATCTAATACATGTCTCTGCCAGAACTTAAAACGAGTCTCCAAATAGACAGCCACAGTAGTGCCGTGTTTAGGTTCAATCGCAGTAAAAAAACGCTTTCCCTTTACAGTTACTCCATCACGAACTTCGCCGGCATAATTTTGACTAAATTGCATGTATTTCCAATTCCCGTTCTTGTCACGACCAAACCAATACACCCCATTTAACCCTGCCTGTAAAAATTCCTCACGACCGTCCCTGTCCCAGTCAATCGGATGAAAGTTATGACTATCCTTCATAAAGTTTGAAATTAACGTTCGCTTCCATTCCTTTGACGGATCTTTCGGCGGATGGTAGGACCACACTTTAGATCCTCCTTTCCTGCCATCGGCACCTTTCGGTCCATACAAAGGCTTAACGACAAGTTCATATTTACCTTTCCCTGATTTAATCCAATGCATGCGGTGAGTACTGGGTTCATGAGGAAGCTGAATAGGCAGCCAATTTCCTTTTCGATTCACAGAAGGTTTCAAATAGAAAACCGCGCCCGATTTTTCAGCGTTGTTAGATTCTCCAATATTCCATTGCCCACCAACGGCTATCTCAGCCATCCCGTCGCCATTGATATCTCGTGCGGCAATACAAACATGATCTCTCCGGGTCAGATGCCCAACAATCTGGTGTTTTTCCCAGTTCGGGTTCTGATACCAGACAATTTTGTCCTTATCACAAAGGACAATATCATTCTTCATGTCGCCATTCATATCAGCTAATTGCAAACCGTATCCGACACCTACTTTGGAATCTATTTCCTCAGCGCGAAACTTTGGCTCAACGGCATTGGCGACAAAAACTAAGAGAACAGAATATATACAAATGATTTTCATGAGAATTATTTAACACCGCAATCTTCTAAACAGACTAAATTGAACCGCCAACTAACACTCTGAAAGTGTATTGAAGAAGGTATACAATTCAACCAAACTTTCCGTTTTTCATTAAGAGATTCCTATTTAAAGGAACCTAAAAACCAGATCTTTGATGATTACGGGCACAGCAACCGAAAAGTGTGCCCTGATCCAACAGATCCGTTTCTCTTTTGCCCAGAAACCGGAAGCAACCAAGCCTGAGGAATCCTCACTAGAGCACCCTTCAAATCCAATAAAAGAGAGAGAACGCTATACTTCAAAAAAGCCCCGCTCGCTTTAACGAACGGGGCTTTGAAGTTTTTTGTGTCGTCAGCGTCTAGCTCACTTCACCGCGAGCCATTCCCTTTTCCTCGAGAGCGGCTTGCGCTAGGGCAAGACGGGCGATGGGGATACGGAATGGTGAACAGGACACGTAGTTGAGTCCAGTGCGGTGGAAGAACTTCACGGAATCAGGATCTCCGCCGTGCTCGCCGCAGATACCGATCTTGAGTTTCT
>CAZHJW010000064.1:0-12248 GCA_964533265.1 uncultured Pedosphaera sp. | reverse complement strand
TCAGCTCCAAAATTTGAGACCAATAGTAACGGTTTACGTCCACGCACTTCCACCAGTGCCCGGGCAGTGTTGTTCTCTGGAAAAGCATCCCCCATGGAAGGAGGGGCATTAGTGTCGGCATTTGAGGGAGGCCGAAGGGTGAGACGGTAGGCGGCATTGCCCGAAAGTTTGGCTCGATCGCGGAAGAGCAGGCGTGAGAGTCCACGTGGTACCGGTCTTTGGCCCGAGGATAGTTCCTTACCGTGTTTGGTGAGCGTATAGCCAATTATCTGTTCGCGAGGCGAAAACACCCAGCCACTGATCATGAAGGCTTGTCCGGGTAAAACCGAGGCAGGTACCTGCAGGTTTCGGATGGCCAGATCCTCGGTACGAAGGCGACTGAGCCACTGGTGATCGACGGCTACACCGCGGCCGGCAGCCCGGGCAACGACTGCACTCGGATCGCGTCCGGTCCAGTGGCCATCGGAGACAACCAGAATGCGTCCGGGATGATCTGGGGGTATCAGGGATAAGGCTGCTTCCAAGCCATCAGTTAACCGTGAGTGTTGTTGGTCAGCGTTTGAGACAAATGATTCAGTGCTGCGATCGCTCGGTGGCTGTTCGATATTCACCCGGTCGCCAAAACTGACTACGGCCAGCCGGTCTTCGCGGCCCATTTCATTGTGGAGCGTTTTAATGACCTCCAGCTGTTCATCGGCTGCCTTGTGAGGCATGGATTCACTGCGGTCTACCAGTACCACGACGGTCCCTTGTTGATCTTTTAACTTCATTGCTGGTTGGGCCATGGCGAGAACCAAAAGGAGCAGAATAATGAGCCGTAAAATATTTAATCCACGAGAGGGGAGTCGCCATACGTAAAGACCAGCAGTCAGCGGAATCAATAAGAGTAACCAGATAGGCGAAAAAAAGATCATACCCTCCCTCCTTGTTTCGCAATGCAATACAGATGCCATGCCATGACTGCGAGTGCGAGCAGGACGAGGTAGGGCAGAATACTTGCGTATTCCATGCGGATTTCATTTTCCGTACCCCACTGGCCCCATTCTCCGGTTGTTGCCCGTGAAAGGTCTGATTCGTCACCGGCTAGAAAATTAACCGCAAAGGTTTCGTTCAGTTGATTTGTATTTGACCCGGAGCTGACCTTATAGATTCCGGGCAGATTGACAGGTAGCCGGATTTCTTCGCCTGGAGATGCGAGTTTGCGGGTTTTACTATCCGGGGTTATAAGGATCACATTTTCCGAGGCAGGCCGATAAGGTACATCGGTGCCCAAGCGATGGTTGGTTTCGTGCAGGCCGGGCTGAGATTGGGTTCGCCAATCGAGCAGATTCCAGAAAAGGGCTGGCCAATGTTGAGTCGTGTGTAGGGTGGAGTGGCCGGGAACATAACGCAGGGTAACCTGCTGGCGTCCATCAGGTTCCGGATGATGTGTCAGAAGGGGAGTGTTGCCTGCGGTAATCACAGGTCGGTAGCCGGGGGTGTTCGTCGCTCCGGGATGACCACCCCACACAATGCCTGGTAATGAAAGGCCGCGAGTTAGGGGGTGATTGGCGTCCATCACAAAGGGGCCGGTGTAACGTTCTGGTTTTTTTGGGGCAGGCAACCAACGTAATCCCCAGACACCTTTGCCTGCAGGCACCGAATCAGATTGATGAATTACCAGCTCGGGCGGGTTATTGTTTGGAGCGCGTAGATTGGTAGCCTCGAGACTATCAGCAACGAGTTGGTTGAGTTCTTCGTTTTCAATGCTGATCCTTACACGGACCTGTGGTCTGTGGGGTGGAAGGAGGTGGACTTGGTTATCGCCGCTGAGTGCATCAGGACCTAAGGTGGCCTTTAGTCCAGAAGTTTCGGCGGGCAAGGGTAGAGTGAGTCTGCGGGTTCGGTTTGTTTGGAGTGTAAAGGTTTGTCTATGCAGTACGTTCGTGCCGGAAGTTAAAAGCAGGGTATTGGTGCCAGTCGATGCAGAGGGGTTGGCTATTTCCAGCAGCACTCTGTCTTCAGTTCCATGCACGGTGCGCGCAGCATTAATGAAGGCAAAGTTGATGCGTGGTTGGCCCAGAGAGACCCATCTAAGCCTACCCATTGAAGGTGGTCTTGCGGGAGCTTCATCAGTCAGCACCAATAGATCCGCGTCCTGATGGCCAATGGCGCGGGCTAGGCCGAGGGCTCCGTTGAGTTTGGCGGCAGGTGACTGGCAGGTCCACTTTTCAAACTGGGTTTCCAGTTCCTTCAAATGCCGAACCTTGTCACCGAGTAAACGCGGCGTGTTACCTGCAGCTATGAGTTGGAATGACCGGAAGCTGCGATCGCGGGCAATCTTCCGTAGTTTCTCCAAGGCCAGATCTCGCGGACGTTCTCCTTCAGGACCAGCCAGCATGGATTGGGAGTCGTCCAGCACCACAATAAGAGGGCGGGTGGTGTGTGGTACTTGCCAACGTGGGCCGGTTGCCGCGAGAACGAGTAAGGCAAGAATGATGAGTTCCAGAAAGAAGACAAGGGGCCATTGGGGTTTTTCCACCCGCTGGCCTCCCTCGCGTGATTCCTGATGCATCTGCCAAAGGAGTAAGCTGGAAACCTGCTGGCGCCTGAAGCGGTGTCTCAGAAAATAAATGGCAGCTAAAGTCGGCAGGGTAACGGCCGCAATCCAGGCTAGAGGATAGGTGAAGGCAGGCATCAGGCAGGTTCGAGGGCATTAGACTCCTCCAGGCTGCGAAGAGAGGCCTCGAGGTTGTCAGCGGTAATGGTTACCAGTTTAGCTCCGGTTTGTTTGGCGGCATCATCCCAACTCTGTTGCAGACGGCGAAGAGTTTGCCGATATTGTTCCTGAATAGTGGTGTCGATGTAGAGAGATAGGGTTTCACCGGTTTCAGCATCCTCCAACTGCACATTGCCCGGTTGAGGGGGGGCGAGGTCTCCAGGAGCCAGGAGTTGCACGATGTGTACTGAGGCGGCTCCTTCGGTGAGTTTGCGCAGGGTGGGCAAGGGGTTGCCCGGCCAGAAGAGGTCGCTGATGATGACCCGGATACCTTGCCGGCGCAGCCGTGGTGGGAGGAGGCTGTGAGCTTCCTCGAAAGGGATGGCGTTTCCGAGTGGGATATCTCCCCAGGCTGAAGGTGGCTGGGAATCGTTGGCTACTCGCTGGAATCCTTCACCGGTCATCCATACGGCTTGTGAACAACGGGCGTTACCGGCGGCCGTAGCGAAAATTGCGGCGAGTTGGTGGAGAGCGTCCGCTTTGGTTGAATCAGTCAACGCCATCGAGCCTGAGGTGTCCAGAATCAGGTCCAGGTGCGGTCGTACTTCCTCGCGGAAGAGTTTCACAGTGAGTTGATCGGTACGGGCATAGGCGTTCCAATCGATATGACGCAAATCGTCGCCCGGTTGGTAGTCGCGATAATCCTGGAAATCAACCGAACTACCCGAACGTCGACCCAATTGTTCGCCTCGTTGCCCCGCAAGAGTGGCTTGCGGCAGGGCTAATGCGTAACGTAGGCCTAGTTGTTCACCCGCGATGAGTGATGGGCGGTAGGATGTTGTCATCTTCAGAATCGGATTCTACAGTTGGTTTATCAGCAGAACGTTGAAGGGGTTTGAATTGTTTCACCTGTTGAATGATCCACTTGGTGTTGAGTAGCAAGGTTACGCCAACCATAAAGATGGCTGATGCGAAATGGACCCATAGGCCGTAGTTCCGATCCTCCTCGGGATAGTTGCCCATAACCATGAAAACATTAGGCACCATTCCGGGGATGACCCAATCCTCATCAATCATGTCCTGAGCAAAAACAAAGTAGACGATGATCAGGAATAGAAAAGGGAGTAGCAACAGGAGTATGAAAAACAGGCTGGCTAGCTTTGGGCTTTTTTTAGGGAGAAGTGTGCGGTGCAGCCATAATCCCAGGAGAGCATAAGCAAAACAGTACAGCACGAATACGCTGGGGACAACGTAAGGAAGATATATGTCATCAAAATCCCGCATCAGGCTCGATGGTTGGAATTCGTTCCATAGAACATTGAAAACCAGGAGGCTGAAAGCGGTGCCGACCCATAAACACAATAGCCATAATAAACAGGACAAGGTGCCGTTAAAGAAAAAGAAAGCGACAAACCGAGAAAAAGGGTTGGAGGGAATCTCACGCTGAACCCGCAAGCTGAGGTCATCGCGCCCGGCAATACTGAAAAGAAAACCTAGAATCACCAGGCAAGGGATGATGACAATGACTGGTAAGATTAAAGCCTCTTCATTGGTAAACCAGGACCAAAGATAGAACTGCAAAACCACCGCAGTACAAAATAGCGTAAAATAGATGCGCAGAGGTTTCGATCGGTTGGCCGAGGTGGGAGTAATAAAGGCAACGGCGGTCTGGTAGAGAAGGCCGGCAATCAGGATGGCATCCACTGTGAACGTAATTATGATGGGCACGGCTTCGTTCCAAAAGGAACCTAACCCGAACAGTCGGGTAATGGTGTTGCTGGCTACTGCTCCAATAACAAACCATATCGCGGCCATAATCGCATTTCCTCCAACCAGGAGAGCCAGAAGGATTTTCATAACGATATGCAAGGGTGACAAGGCCAGAACGATGGCCCCCATGGTTAGTAGAACGTTTAATAAAAAGGTAAGGACTACTGAGAGCAGTATTGTTGGAAGGTCGATTCCTCTTAGCAGATAGCTGAACACCAGAAACGGAACGGCGGCCGAATAAAACAGGATGATCAGGTAGGTGCTGCTGAGAATTTTGCCCCGTATGATTTGCTGTGGGGTCATGGTGGTGATGTACTGCAGGTCGGCGTTAATGGAGATACGTTCCATTAAGGTGCGAATCCCCACGTAGATGGGAATGAAAATATAGGCGACAATCAGGGTGGTGATGCCTATAGCGCTATAGATTCCGGGTCCCACATAGCTGCTCGCGCCACTATCTGTTTCACCAAAAATCATCGTACCCAGAGCAATGAAATAAAACACTGCCAGCATTAACAGTAGCGTGCCGGTTACTGTCCAGTTGCGGGCGGCTTGTCGCAGGTCCTTCACCCAGACCGGGTTGGCATCAAAATACTGGAACCGGCTCAGGCGTCCAGGCGGGTCGGTTGTCTCACTCATTGCACCTTGCCCTCGGTAATGTTCATGAAAATATCCTCCAGATTGGTTTTGGTCTGGCGAAACTCAATGACGCGATGGTTTTTCTGGATGAGAATATTCAACAGTTCATATGCATTTTCCTCAGAACCCTCTACTTCAAATAAAAACTCGTTGCCAGCCTGTCTGGGTTGATCGATATGCGGCATTTGTAATAAATCGCGCATGAGTTCATCCGGATTACTCATGCTGCGCAAGGCGTAGGTGAGTTTCTGTTTTCGTTTCGTGAGGATTTCACCGGTTTCACCAGCTTCTAATATTCGACCCTGCTCAATAATGACTGCTCCATGGCAAATCTCGGTGAGTTCGGCCAGAATATGGGAACTGATAAAGATGGCTTTACCTTGATTGGCCAGGAGCGAGAGCAGTTCGCGTAGCTCAATTCGCGCACGCGGATCCAAGCCGGCGGCCGGTTCATCCAAAATGAGTATTTCAGGGTCGCCTACCAATGCCCGGGCCAGGCTTACGCGTTGCTTCATTCCTTTGGAGAGTGCGCGCAGTTGTTTGTCAGCGATGCCTGCGACATTGGTGAATTCTTCCACGCTGTTTACGGCTTCTTCTCGATGGGCTCCCTTTAATCCGTAGGCCCGGGCAAAAAAATCGATGTAATCATTGACGGTGGTATCCCAGTAGGCGCGCAATTCATCGGGCACAAAACCGATCAGGTGGCGGGCGCGTTCGGGATCTTCCACTACGGATAAATTGTCCAGCCGTACATCTCCGGCGGTAGGTTCATCCAGAGTGGCCATTATACGCATAGTGGTGGTTTTTCCCGCACCATTGGGTCCAACGAATCCAAAAATCTGTCCGCTCTCGAACTGGAATGAGACATCGTCAACGGCGATCGTTTCGCCGAATTCCCGCCGAAGCTTATCAACTATGATCTTCATTGGGTCTCCCTCTTTGAAGCTAAAATTCCGACAACATGAATCTTGGTTTTATGCTTGCTGCTGCGTCCGCGCAACGGGTTTTCAAGAAATGGATTTTTCTGGTTTGATAAGCGCGCCCAGTATCCATTTGCAGGCACATTTTCCGCTGAAATGGCATCTATATCCTGATCATCGGCCAACTCTGCGATTGAATTAACCAGTTTGGATGTTGAGGTGTGTTGACCGTGACCGACTTGATTAGAAGGATGTGATTTCAGACCTCCGGCCATTGGCTTGAGTAAAACTTTTTTTCCGGGGACGATATCCCGCCCTTCAAAGAGCGTGCCATCAGGGCCAGCGAGATAGATTTGGTCAATATGCCCACCGAGGCCATTAATGATTTCAGGTTCAGTCCCGGGCCATTGCACCTGAATGCGTTCCTCGCGGTGTTCGGTTTTACGGATTGCGAAGTGTGCAGGGACTCGTGATCCGATCCATTTTCCCGTCAGACGTTGTTCTCCGCCTTCACTCCATTCCAACTGGCGATTGGAGCCACTATCATGGTTGCGACCACCACCAAAAGGGCCATGGATATAACCAGAATCAAAAAGAGGGGTGACTTCGCTTTGACCACTGAAATTCAACTGGCTTGGAGCAATGGGTGCATATACCGCAATCGCACCCAAAGTGGTGGCTTCTTGTTCAACTTGATTCAGAATAGTGACCGAATCGGTGCGCAGTCGGGGTGTGACTCCTTCGCTGAAGAATGAAACCACAAAAACCACGCCGCTGGTTGCAAATGATATGGCCGGCAAGGTCCAAAGAAACCAGGAGCGTTTTCCTTTCCGGTTAAGAATGAAAAGATTGACCGGCCCAGCGATTAGTACAAAGAGAGTGAGTACAATAATTACCAAACGTACCGGAGTACGGGCGGCTCCGATGACCCTAAAATAGGAGTTGAAATCACGTTCGGATCCTCCCCACTCGTCCCTATGCAGTTCGTTAACTGCAGTCTGGATTCCTCCTAACAAGGGGATGGATTTTTGATTGTTTTCCGGATCATCGGCTCCCAGCCATTGGGCAATGGGGCCAGATGGCCCACCTATGGGGATTTCGTTATATTCCTTAACTTTACCCAGACCGATATTGTGGGTAGTGACGTTTTTGTTCGAATCTTTGGTCCAGCCCATTGGGGGATCAAAGCCTTCACCAAAGATTGCCAGTTTTCCGCCGCATAATATCCAGCGTTCAATGGCCGTGCGCACATCACTGGGGGCTCGTGTCCATTGCCCACCTTTCATGGCAATCATGTCATAGCAACTATAGGCAAGCCAATGGCGCGGCCATTTTGCGGTTTCATCGGCTTTGTACAGAAACTCCGCGTGGGTGTCCGAATGGGGGCCGCCATGACCGTAATGGCCGCCGTGTCCACCGTGTCCGCTTCCTTTCGGGATCAGCGCTTGTACGGCGGTGTTCATCGCCGGTTCATTAAAACCCTGGCTCAGTAAAACAACACGTGGTCGATTGAGGCCACAGTTTTCACTATCAGCCATCCTCAGACCTATCCCACGGGAAATGAATCGTTCCTGACCTTCAGATTTTATTTTTACCTCTTCATTGTATCCCATCCGAAGAGGGGGTTGGAGGATGGTTACTGTTTGAGTGCCAGGTGAAATCGTAAAGGAGCGGGTGATGGAATTTATAATGAAATCATCATTAGAACTATTCCGGGCAGGCAGGGTGAAAGTGACGCGCCTTTTTTCACTCGCAGAGTTATGAACAGTAAACCGGTGGGCTGTGTACCCGTGGTATATTGTTGAATTAACCGGGTGACTTTCGATGTGAAGCTTGAGCTTGGTGAAGGTGGCTGTACCTCCTGATGGTCCTGCCCACACCTGTCCCGCCCATAGAAGGGCAATACATATGGCTATTGCCTGCCTCATGCGTTTTGCAGTGACACATCGGCCGGCAAGTCTAAGCCGGTTTCATCCAGTTCCTCCAAGAGGTCGGCGAGCACCTGCCCAGTATCCATACGGTCAAAGCGAGCTTGATAGTTCAGGATCAGTCGGTGATTCATGACCGCCTTGGCTACTACGGCGACATCTTCAAAGCCAACAGTAGGTCTGCCGTTAATGAGTGCGTGGGCTCGGGCCGCTTCTCCCATTGCAATGGCAGCGCGGGGGGAGGTGCCGTACTGTACGTATTTTTTAATGCTTTCAGATGCCTCGGTATGATCCGGGTGTGTGGCGGCTACCAGCCGCGCAATATAACCAGCCACCGGTTTGGGGAGAAAGATGCGTTCCATGACTGAGAAAAGATAGGTGAGATCATCCTTGCTGGCCTGCCAGGTAGGAGAGGGGAGGTCGCCCTGCCGTCTTTCAGTAATAATGCGTTGCAGGACTTCTGCATCCACTGAGTCGAAGAGGACCCGGAAAAGGAAACGATCCAATTGCGCTTCAGGCAACGGATAGGTGCCTTCCATTTCGATAGGGTTCTGACTGGCAATGACAAAGAAGGGATCGGGTAATTCACGCGTTTGGCCACGTAGGGTGACCGAACGTTCCTGCATGGTTTCGAGCATCGCGCTCTGGGTTTTTGGGGAGGCTCGGTTGATTTCATCAGCCAAAAGGATATTAGTGAATACCGGACCCGGCTCAAAAACCATTTCCCGCTGTCCGCTGTCGGTTTGCTGTAGGATATGGGTCCCCAGCACATCGCCAGGCATGAGATCGGGCGTGAACTGAACTCGATTAAAGTCAAGTTGGAGTATGCTGCCAACAGTACGAACCAAAGCCGTTTTCCCAAGTCCCGGCAATCCTTCAAGCAGGATGTGTCCGCGACTGAGTAGACCGATGACTACCAACCGGTGAAGGGATTCACGGCCCAGTAAGCAGCGGTCCATCTGCTCACAAATACGGTGGGTGATTTCGGTGGCCGGTTCCAGTTCGGCCGGTTTCAGCAGGGCAGAAGATTCACTCATGGATTGATCCGCAAACGCTACCTTTTTGAATTGGTTTGAGCACGAAAAAACCGCCTAATCGGTTTTACCAGCTGGATTGCTGCCGGGGCGTTGGAAGAAACGTTTCACTGCTCCACGATGGCGGGGGAGCACAGGGGCACTTAGGGCATTGCCTCCGCCGGCTTGGGCTGTATTTAATGCTCCTTTGCCGAGAATGGCTTCGCCTCCGGTGACTTTGGGGGCGGTGATAGTCACCCCAGCCAGCTTCGCTTGTTCCAAAGGAACACTGAGACCAAGCTTTTGTTCCTCAAATTCCGATCCTTCCTCAGAGGAGTTGTTGCCATAGAGTAGTGGGGCATGACCTGGTCCACGGTTAATGCCACCTTGACCTCCTAATTCTCCTCCCAGTTCCTGAAGTAACTCCTGAAAGTCGCCCTGATGTTGTCTGAGTAGTTCAGCCAAGGGACCCGGATCAATCCCGCCTTGGCCGGGTTTGAATTGGTCGGCCAGGTTGGGGGGGATGAGTCCTTTTTGTCCCAATAGTTTGGCGAGATTCTTTAATTGGCCCTGATTGTTTTCCAACGCTTCAAGCAACTGCTTCAATTGCTGCGCATCTGGGCCTTCACCTTTGGCCAACTGTTTTATAGCCTCAGCCATTGCCTTCTTTAATTCAGGAGGGAGGTTTTCCGGGTCCAGCGCGCCCGCTTTGGCTAATTGTTGCATGAGGTCACCCATTTGTTTTAGTCCTTCCTCCATGGCTTTATGATCCTTTAGACCTTTGGGCAGCATCTCAAGAGCTTTGCCAAGTAGCGTTGCTTCATTGATCGCTTTAAGCTTGGAGAGGGCATCTTCGGCTTCTTCCTGCGCGAGTTGTTCGTTGGTGTGCAGAAGTTGGTCGAGGGCCTCCCAGGTCTTGGAGGGATTAAATCCAGAGGCCTGCTCGGAAATCCGATCGAGTTCCTCCCGTTTTGCTTCCGCTTCGTTATTGGGAAGGATGTACTCTGACTCAAGGATATTAATTTGTTCGTGTAGCTGCTCTACCTGCTGACTAATTTCCAACGGTGGATCGGAAATCAGGCTGGCGTATTTCACCGGGACCAGAAGAGAGGCAATTAAAAACACGGCGGCTAGAAGGATGCCTCCCCAAACGCGGCCACTATTCCATTGCACTGAGGGAAGCGTGAAGCTTCCGGCTTTGGCTTCCCAGGAACGGGTATCCACTTCAGCGGCGGCCATTACCAGACCTCCGGCCTGATTTTGGCGATCAAACGCGGCCCGGAGTTGCTTGATGTCAGGTTGGCGTGCGTTTTCCCTAAACCATGCTATGCACGCTAGAGCGGCCCATGTTCCCAATAAAAACTGCCACCAATCGGCTGGCAGTTCATTGGCAGTGAAACGAACCGCCAGCACGATTACACCCGAGACCATCAACCATATAACACTCCACTTCAGTACCGTACGGTAAATCATCTTTGTGTGCACTCTGCGCACAAAAGATTGCAATGATGGATCAATAGAGCTCATCCCAGCACTGGAAGAGTAGACATCTTATTTAATGTGGTCAAGCCAGCTTCCATTGGCCGCGGCCAGGGCGACTAAGAAGAGCGTTTGCTTCCTTGTCATCGGGAAACGTGTATTTCTTCGGATCCCATTTCATTTCGCGGCGTAGTTGGTAGCCATGGTTTGCAAGGCTGCAAAGGATGCTTGTGTGTGCGCCAAAGGAAACATCGGCCACGGGGCGTTTACGACTGCGAATGCAGTCAATCCAGTTGCGGCGATGACTCGGACCGATATCAGGCAAGCGCCAGTCTTTAGGTCCGAAAGGTGAATCTACTGCGCTTTTAGGGTTGGCAGTGATTCCACGGCGATCGACAAAAAGTGTACCTTCGTTTCCGTAAAAGATGACGTCATTGAAGGGATCCTTCGTGCTTTCATGGATGATTTCCAATCCATCGGCATATATCATCTTCAAGCCACTGGTTCCACTTTTTGGGGGAATGATTTTCACAGGGCCCGTTTCGTCAATATCCATGGCCCACTTGGCAATGTCATAGTGATGGGCTCCCATGTCGCTCAGCCCTCCACCGGCGTATTCGCCGTAACGTCGCCACTGTGGGAAGTGCCCATGAACGTTGGTGGGACATAATACAGAATTAAAGGCTCTATTGGGTGCGGCGCCCTGCCACATGTCCCAGTCAATTCCCTCAGGCTTTTTTTCTGCGGGTAAATCACAGGGAATACCAGGGGCTCCTACACCAATTTTAATTTTGGCCACCTTGCCAACCCGACCATTACGGACGCATTCAACTGCTTTGCGAAAGTGTCCTCCAAACTCAGTGCGTTGCTGGCTGCCTACTTGATAGACAATATTGTTTTTGCGGGCGGCCTTCAGCGTCTCCAATGCGGCGTGAATGGTAACGGTAAGTGGCTTTTCACAGTACACATCTTTCTTTGCATCAGCCGCCATGACAGATGGGATTGCGTGCCAGTGGTCAGGTGTGCCGATTACAACCGCATCAATGCGCTTGTCAGTAAGCACCTCACGAAAATCGTTGTGCGCCTTACATCCATTATCGGCGCCGTACTTTTTATTTACGCGGTTCAAAGCATGGTCGCGCCGTACCTTGGTTACCTCTGCGAGCCCAAGCACTCGGCAATCCTTTTGTCCGAGGAAAAACCCGAGGTGGCCGCCACTTTGCTTGCCGATTCCGATGAAACCGAGGTTGATGGTTTCACTCGGCTTATTGGCCCAGGCGCGACTGGAAATAATGTTGGGTGCAACCACGGCAGTTGCCGCGGCGGTCTTGAGGAATTGGCGACGTGAGGCATTCATGGATATTAATTAGATTGAATGGTGAGGGCGGATTGTCGACTTCACCTAGCGTGCTGTAAATGAATTTGACGACTATTCGCCGGCGACGCAGTAGAGGTGCGTGTCCGAACGGAGAAACAATCGATTGTTGCTGACGGCAGGGCTGGCGTTGAAGACACTGCGGTCGCTCTCGAAAATATTTTGTGCGAGCTGTTTGAATTTGGGTTTTGCTTCCAGCACAAATGCGCCTGCGTTGCGGCTGACTGAAATTATCTTTCCATCGACCACCACGGGAGAGGCGTAAAATTGTGGAGTGCGACTACTGCTTTTCAATCGTTCCCGAAATGCCTCGCGGCCTGTCGAGGCATTAAGACAGACGGCATAACCACTGCGGTCCATCCAGTAGAGATGACCTTCATGGTAAACAGGGGTGGCAACATAAGGTGAACTTCGGGAAGTCCATAG
>CAZHJW010000063.1:0-12348 GCA_964533265.1 uncultured Pedosphaera sp. | reverse complement strand
CCTTGCCCTCGGTCCCAATCAAATTACTCAAAGCATGCCCCGCCATCAGCGCCGCACTCAAAGCCAATACCCCCAACAATCCCACACCTTTTGCCACCTGCAACCCTGAAGGCCGCTTCTCGCGAATTAAAGTCGCCGCCATGACGAACAACGCCACATACAAACTGAATATCCCGCCCACATCGAAGCTCTCCATCACCCCCTGGCCCAATCCCACCCCCCCCAAGACCACCCAAGCAATCATCCGCCAACCGGTTTCGCGCAGGGCATTAACGATACCAGTCATCGCCAGAAAAGCTCCCGCAGCACCCAATGCCACACTCGGCAGACCCCAACAGGCGTAGGTAAAAAAATCGCCATTCAACGCTGCAGCCAAACCACCCAGCACACAGACCGGTTGTCGAAATCTCAATGACCGGAAAAAAATCCAGGCACAAAAACCAAGTAAGGCCAGAGAAAGAGGTTGATACCATTTGGCAAACAAAACCGCTCCATTGTCACCTCCGGCGAAAAGGCACAACTCGAAAAAAGCCTTGGTAAAATTAGGCATAGCAGAGGGAAACTCCCCTCCAACCCAGTTGAGATCCTGCCAGTAGCTCCACCCATGCTTTTCATCATGGGTATGGGCCTGAATCGCACCAAGTGGGGCGTCATTGGCAAAAACAACTTTATCCGATTCAAAACTCTCCCGAAAAAGAAAACCCAGCACGAGCAGCAAACATCCAAGTGTCAGCAACGCATCTTTCCACCAACTCGAACTGGGAGCGTCGGGATTCGACATACCTTCCTCAAAGCCGACCATGCCGCAGAAAATTACGCAGGGCAACGGCCAAGTTTCCCAAGTACCAAGCAAAAGACCCGGTAATCGCACGAGTAGATTGCACCACATCGGCCCTGTAATCTGTGGTCACATCGCCCGCTCCACGTAACATTACTCGACTTGTCCCTGCCAAAAGGCAGCGCTGCCTAAAATTCCACAACCAAGCCGACAATCCGGTTTTACCCAACCATGCTGAAGCCGCTTGCATCGCCTTCCATTCGTCAGCAATAACCGCTGCTGGTTCGATTTTATTACGTGTGGTGGTCGTATGTTCGTGACGCCGATACTGGCACAATGCCATAGGCACTTCCACAATTCTTTCACAATGAGTTGCTAACTCCGCATAAAAAACCGCATCAGCACACTGAATATAACCTGTCCGGAATTCTACTGGCAAACCCTCCCTATCTGTTTTCATCAATACAGCAGGAAGACAGACAGTACGCAGATCCGCCTGTGAAGCAACGAAGGACTGGCGAGGAATCATCCGTGGAGTGCCACCCTGCACAATAGGAAACGGATTAACCAAATCTCCGCCTTCAAGGAGTAATCCGGCATGGTCAATCACCTCGTATGCAGAATACGCCAGCGCGCGACCAACCACTGATTCCAGTGGTTTCAATAGACGCTCATAAAATTCAGGCTTAATGATGTCATCCGCCGTCAGCAAATGGAGTACATCAGCTTCCTCAGCGTATCGTAGAGCTGAATTAAAATTATCCGTGGAGGAAACGTGTTTTTCATTTAACACCCATTCGAAGCCGCACTTCTCAAACGCCTTGGCAATCCTTTTGGTTCCGTCTGTAGAGCAATTATCCTGAATAACCACGCGGTCAGGCTTACGTGTCTGATTGATTACTGATTCCAGCGTAGCTTCCAGAAACTGTTCCCCGTTGTAAACCGGAACGACTGTAATTAACCGACTCATGACTTGCCGAGTAAACGACAAAGAGTCTTCACCACTCGTTCTATCTGCGATCTTTCCAAACAAAGGGCTGAAGGCAAATTAATCCCCCACGGACTCAGTCGATAACTCACTTCATTACGCTGAGCAGCTGAAATCGCTTCGGCTTGTCCTTCATATGCAGGCAGGCTGCTGAGCGGATAAAACATCGGGCGGCTATCAATACCCTCCTTATCCAGAGCTTTCATCATTTTTTCCTTCGGCCAATCAAACTTTGGATCAAGCACTGCTGTCACCATCCAATAAGTGTTCTTTGAGCCGGCTGGTTCAGCATTAAGAGTTATCCCCTCTACCTCCGCAAGCCCTTCACGGTACCATTCAAAAACCTCTCGTTTGCGGGCAACCAACTCCTCCGCACGTTCCACCTGCGCCAACCCGATCGCTGCTGCTATTGGTGGCATCTTATATTTGAAAGCCACCTCAGCGTTTCGGAAATAGATGTCGCCTGGTTTACGACCATGATCACGCAGATGCAACACACGGGAATACAGAGCATCATCGTCGGTAACCAGCATGCCTCCCTCACCAGTCGTAAAAGTTTTTGAGCCATGAAAACTGAAAGCAGCGACATCACCCAACGTACCTGCCTTTTGATCGTAAATTTCGCTACCTATCGCCTCGGCGGCATCCTCAATAATATTTAAATTATGCTCCGAAGCAATCGCCCGAAGATTTACGTAATCAGGCATCCCTCCGTAGAGATCCACCGGCAATATCGCCTTGGTGTTTTCAGTAAGGCAAGTGCGCACACTCTCAGCACAAAGACACCAGGTTTGTTCATCTACATCGGCGAAAACTGGCGTAGCACCAACGTACTGAACCGGTGCGGCACTCGCGATCCACGTAAGGTCCGGCAAAATCACCTCGTCTCCCGGCCCAATGCCTAAAGCTGCAAGCGCGAGGTGAAGCCCTGAAGTACAGGAGGGCAAACTCACCGCATACTTTACGCCAAGGTAAGCGGCAAACCCTTCTTCGAACCGACGTTGATATTCGCCGGCTCGTTCGTACCAGCCATGAGTTGCCGCATCGGCGGCATAATCAATCTCGCGCTGTGTAATGCTGGGGCCAGCGATGGGAAGGCGTTCCATAATTAATCAGCTACACATTTAAGATACCCACCAGGAGCCACACTAATCTGCAGCTTGGCATCCATCGAGGTGTCTATCTCAAACCGATCAGTCGTTTCCAAAAAAGCGTTCAATGCCGTACGAGGATTGTCTCCCTTACCCCATGAACGATCAGGGAATGAACCATCCGGCATATCTTCAATCAAGGTATCACACACCACGAGATAACAATCCCGTGTAACCAATGGCGCGTAGAGTTCCAGCTCACGCAACACGTGTGCGTGGGTGTGATTGGAATCCAAAACCACCATCACTTGACCAGCCTCGGATGCAGTTTCAGCAACACGCTCCGCAATATCATCTTCAATTGATGATCCTTGGATCATGTCGATGCGTTCAAACAAAGGGTGCGTCTCGATCTCGGCACGGTTATGATCACGGATATCAATATCCACGCCTAACACGCGCCCCTCATTGCCCAATAGGTGAAGTATGGACGCATGAAAAATTAGGGAACCACCATGCGCGATGCCGGTTTCGATAATCAGATCAGGGCGGGTACTCCATATGATTTCCTGCAAGGCGGAAAGATCCTGTGGAAACTGAATAACCGGTCGACCCAACCATGTGAAGTTGTAGGTGTATTTATGTGGAGCAACGGCATTAATCCAATCTATCGTCGCCTGCTGAACAGTCCCGTCAGCACGCAACCCCTCGATATTATCTTGGACTTCAGATAAGAAACGGGCCACCTCACTCATTTCATGAAATCCTTCCAGTAAATTGTGCCCGAATCAATCACTTCCCGCCCTTCGGATCCACAGTTGGCGACAAGATCAAGCGCACTTACATACGGAGTGAACGCTCCGTGCAACTGCTGGTATTCACGCTTCGCATAATCCATATACTCTACTCGCACTCCCACCGCCTCAAAAGCACCGTGATCCAGATAACCCGCCGCTCCATGACCAGTAATGTACCGCTCAGCTCCCAGTGTCTGGCATATCGATAGTACGCGTGCGGAAGCACTGCCAGATATATTCATTTTCGAAGACCAAATGACTTCTTTGGGAATCACTCCAAACACCCCAGCTAACGCCTCCATACTTGCCACACCCAATGAGGCCAGCGATTCAGTTTCTTCATTTAATACCGTTTCGGACACATTGAGCATTTCCTCCGCATAAGATGCTGAGGCATAGGATTGACGAAGGGTATTGAGATGCTTGCGGCGCCAATCGTGAGTAGCTAGGCGGGATTGGTTAAGAGCCTGCCCGAGTTTATTTTCTGCCAGAGGCACCGTAAGCCAGGGAGTACCCTGCTCGGTTTTAACCTGTACACGATTAAAAAACCCACCCTTGGAAAACTGCGCGTCATCAAGATATACAAAAACATCAGCTAACCGCATCTGCTCCAGCATACCAACCCAAGGGAAATACATTGGTTGGGAAATCACCACCGTTTTCATCGCAGTCTTTTCTCCATGAACAGTACATCGCGCCAATGCGAACCGTCGAAATAATGCCGCCGTTTAATTTCTTTCGCCGCAAATTTCATTTTGCGGTAAAACGCTATCGCCCGGTGATTGATCCGTAGCACGCGCAGTGTAATTACTGCACATCGAAACTTTCGTTTCGCTTGGCCTTCCAGAAGCCGCAATGCTTCAACACCAATTCCCTTACCAAAAACTGAACGCACCAAGCAAATCCCAAAATCCGCCGTACCTTGTTTTCGGTTAATCCTCGTTAATTGTGCGAAACCACATGGTCCGTCGCTATCAACAACAAAAAAGATTCCATGTGAATCATTAGTACGCCTTCGAATCCATGTCCGTACTTGAGCCGGCGAATAATGAATCTGCTCAACCATCAATTGCCGCTGCACCAACGGATCATTTCTTAATGATTCCAAAACCTGAAAATCCGAATTAGTCGGCACGCGTAAACTGACCTTCATGGATAAAACACCTCCAGTGCTCTTCCCCAATCCAAACCATCCAACACTTCATGTGCCACGCTAGGGTTCAGCCCGACATACAGTCGACGGATCGATTCAGGCAAAGCTTCAGGTGCAATAATTCGTTTCCCCATTAGTTTCTGTTTTTGACGATGCGGATTTTGGTCGAGAAAACATGTTATACGTTCAGGTTGCTTGAGACATGTGTAGATAAAAGTGCCATAAAATCCGGAACCATAAATCGCCGCTTCGTCTTTTTCCGATTTCTCAAACTCTTCGACACGCCCGGAAAAGGCGCGCCAATAGGTCGAAATATCAACAACCTCAGCGGACACCGAATCAGTCTGCAAAATAGAGGCTTCAGCTGCGCCCTTTTCAGCGACACCCATCCACGCACCGGTATGCACACCATCATCCACCTCACGCACCGTGAAACCATTCCCTTCCAATAGATAGCAAAGCGAGCTACGGGAAAAGTGGTTTATATGATCAACCACCAATAAATCAGCGGGGTTAACAAACAGATTAGGTACCAGAAAGTAAAATGCACCGCTTTCACGGAGCAAACGATGCACCTGGGAAACAAACTTGTGTGGATCAGAGACGTGTTCTAGAGCAAAAAATGAAATCACTGCATCAAATCGATCGACCCATTGATCTGGCAAATCACACACTGCCTGATCCTCCTCAGGCACAAAAGAATTCCAAAATGAACGGTACTGCTCACCCACATCGTACACATGCGGCTCCACATCCGACCGCTGTGCACAAAGCTCCTTGAGCGTTGAAGCTTTGCCACAACCATAATCAAGTACCTTTGCATTGGCCCGTAGATCGAGTTTCTCTAAAAGCATGCCTACCTGATGTTCTGTACGAAATATCTTTCGGCTATCACATAATGCATACAGTTGATCCTCTTGCTCATTCGCAGTAAGAATGTGATAGTCCTCAGCGTAAAACTTATCCAAGGCTGGTAAAGGTTCGGTTTGAGTGTGACCACAGGAATTGCAGCACCAAACTCGAGTACCGCCTTCCAACACTTGGCAGAGGGAAGTAACGGAAACCGACCGGGGAGATTCATACACCGGCACACCAAACACCCCTTTGCAAATACGGCAGACGCCCATCAGTCCACCACTAATTCAGGATGTATTGCACGAAGCTCATTACCGGCTACAAAGGAACCGGGCCATCCAAGACGACGCCCGGTACATTCCTCAAAATTAAACCAACGCATCTGCATTGACCAACGAGACCGTGTAGATCGGTTTAACCCGGATCGATGTATTGTGAGAAAATCAACCAACACCAAATCACCTGGCTGCGTCAAAGGGGCAACCTTTTGGTAGCCACTCACGCATTTCTCCTCCTCCACCAAAGTCAACCCATAAGCACCACTCTTGCCTGGATTGGACATATCCAGCATGTACACCGGAGCGAGCCCATCCTTATGCGACCTCAAGCAAAACTCCACCGGACCAAGTTCCTCTGTTACCGGAAGAAGTGGACTCCAGAATACAAGGCCATCCAGACTGCGAATCTGTGCCGGATAATCCTGGTGCCATCCTGCACGGAATTTTTCTTCGCCGGGATTGTCAATGCGAATGCCATACCCCCCCGCAGCGATGCCTGGCTGATCGGTTTCACGCACCTGTCTCACCACCGCCTCGTGCTTTAAGCTGGTCACCAACCGAATGAATGCAGGGATTTGTTTCACGGCGTCGTATACACGACTTCCTAAATCCCGGTTATGCGCGATCAACGCCTGAAAGCCAAAGTCAAATGTCTCTGGAGAAAAGGGTTTCCGGTCAAGGGTTAAGCCCTGCTGCTCGATCACCAATCCAATTATAGCATGGATATCTCGCTGAATAGGCTCCAATTCGTTAGGCTGGTAAAAGGCGGGCAAAACCACAAACCCATCACTATGGAAAGCCGCACACTGTTCAGCTGTGAGAAGCCCACTCATGCTTCGAAATCCGCGAAGGCCTGATCACGTTCACAGACGATGGGGTCTTTAATCGGCCATTTGATTTGGAACGCAGAATCATTCCACCGTACGCCCGCAGCGGCTTCGGGTGAGTAGGCCTTGCTCATTTGGTATAACAGGGTGGTGTGGTTAGTGAGAGTTTGAAAACCATGTGCGATACCTTCTGGCACAAATAATGCATGACCATTTCCGGCACTGAGCTCAGTGGTGATGGATTTCTTGAAAGTCGGTGAGTCCGGCCGCAGATCCAGTGCCACGTCATGCACCGCACCTGCCACGCATCGCACCAGCTTGGCCTCAGAATACGGTGCATTTTGGTAATGCATTCCGCGTAAGGTACCACTTTTTTCATTATATGAAAGATTGCTCTGGATAAACTCAACATTCAAACCATACGCGGCAAATGCCTCATGACACCATGCGCGCGCGAACCAACCGCGATCATCTTTCTGGCGTTCCAACTCGATAACGACCACCCCAGAAATTGCTGTCTCTCTAAACTTCATGCTTCAAACTAGCCGCACCTCTGGAATCGGGATCAGGAATTGTCCGCCGGACGCACGGTAAACCGATTGTTGTGCAAGGATTTCATCGGCAAAATTCCATGCCAACAACAAAGTCACATCAGGCGCACGATTAGCTAGTTCCTCGGGCATAACAATCGGTACATGTGTACCAGGCATCAACTTATCCTGCTTATGCTGGCTGCGGTCGACAACGAACTCTATGTCTGCTGCAGTAAGTCCGCAAAAATTCAACAGTGTGCTTCCTTTTGCGGCAGCCCCATAGGCGGCCACTCGACAATCTTTGGTTTTGAGCTCACCGAGTTGGGCGTGTAGATCGTCACGAATCTCCCCGGCTCGGGAGGTAAAATTCCGATAAAATTCCGTGGAGTGCACCCCTAATCGGGCTTCTTCTTCACGAAAGATACCAACCGTTTCATCCGTTGCGTGTGGATCATGACGTACAAATATTCTAAGCGATCCGCCATGCATTGGTGTTCGCTCCACCCTTGTAATCCGCATTCCATGACGAGCAAAAAGAGGCTCGATGGAAGTCAGGGTAAAATAAAAAACATGCTCATGATAGATGGTATCGAATTCACTCTGCCCAATCATCTCAACAGCGTAGGGAAACTCCATCACGGCGTGCCCTTCGGCTGCCAACAACACCTTTACGCCGGCAACAAAGTCATTGATATCCGGCACGTGCGCGAAAACATTGTTAGCCAGAATAATATCCGCGGGTCGGTCGGAGGCCAATTCTCTCGCGACCTTTTCTGAAAAAAAATCTGTGCGAGTTTCAACTCCGTTACCTCGAGCGACTGTGGCGATATTTTCCGCCGGCTCAATGCCTAGATGCGAGACGCCCCAGTCTGCAAAATGGCGAAGCAGATACCCATCGTTACTCGCAATCTCAACCACATGGTCGGGGTTAAACTCTTCACGATATCTTGTTGCACACGCAGCAGCATGAGCCACCCATGCATCGGAGTAAGATGAGTAATATACGTATTCACTAAAGAGATCAACAGGAGGCACAAGATCAGTAATTTGCAGCATCCAGCATTCGGTGCACACGACCAGACGAAGAGGAAACCGAGGCTCAGGCAGCTCAAGATCTTCTGGACGTAGAAAGTTATTTGCCAGTGGCTGATTGCCTAAATCAATGACCTCTTCTGCTGAGCAGGAAGCACAAGAACGACATTGAAATTCCACAGTCATTCAGCACAATCATTCAAAACTCGGGGTAAATTAATAATAATTCTGCCCATTACTCGAATCGTTGATGCAGTTATCCTCAACTCTGAAAACAGTTCAATGTTAAGCAATACACAACCTCCTTAAATGCTCTAATTCTTGGAGAGCCATTTCACGGTAATTGTAGCGTTGAACATATTCCCGACCAATCTGACCGCCTTCCTCGCAAATGTCCGGATTGGCCAACAATTCCAAAACCGATTGAGCCGCAAGAGCCTTTTCGCCCAGCGGCACAAGTTGCAACAAATCCGGAAAAACCTCATGAAACACTGGCAAATCATACGCTACTACGGAGAGTCCACAGGCAAGATATTCGTTAACCGCCAAACCCCAACCTTCCTCACTGGAGAGACTTAACCCAATCCGAGCCTCAGATAGAAGTCGATTCTTTTCCCCCTCTGGAACACTACCAACAAACCGAACCCCATCCATAAGCCCACGTTCCGCAAACTGGGCCATCACTGCGCCTCGATGAGGACCTTCACCAATGACCGTAAGCGTAGCCTCAGGGAAACTTATCCTCACCTGATCCCAAACGTCGGGTAAATCAAATACGCCCTTCAGTAAGTGCATCCGCCCCAAAAAAACGACATCATATTTTTTTTCTGATCCAGGCAAAACCGAAAACTGATCGAGATTAATACTTGAACCAATTGTCTCAGTATCACTTGCCTCCAGTCCCAGTTGTTCTTCCAGCGCCTTGTAGTCCCGTGATACCGGTGGACTTAGGCAGAAAATTTTTGCCGCATCCCGATTAGCCCACTTGGCGCTTTTTGTTTCACCCCATAACAAAAGACGATTAATCAAACCTGTTCGCTGAGTTTGAGTCGACAACACATGTTGTATCTTAATCACCCAAGGCACACCTAAGCGGCCAGCAATTTTACGGGCACAATAAGTTTCCACAACAAAAGGGCACGTAGCATATATGACGTCGTATCCTTTTTTGGGTAGACGCAGGGCAGATAAACAACGTCGCGCATAAGCAGGAAAATGACGCCATGACTGATCCATGTGTGCAGTCGCATCAAAAAAGTCATCGCTACTCAATAATCCACATTTAGGGGCAAGTGCACTCAGTTGTTTATGGGCAACGCGACCGCAAAGAAAATCCACCTGATGCCCCTCCTCTACCCACACATTTGCCATATTCACATACTCACGCAATACGCCGGAAATAGAGACGCTATCATTCAGTGTGTTATGGACGAGTAGAATCCGCATTATTGGATTGCATCAAATTCAGCAATAAGGAGCGCATTAGCAAAGGGATAAGGTCGACCAAAGCGCGTACCAATGGCTTGATGACTGGCCACCTGTTTCCATTCCCGGGGGCCGAACCTCAGAAGAAACCAGCCACGGTCATACCCGAGTTGACCCGCTTCTATCAATTGGTCTAAATCTGGGTTGTAGCCAAGAGGCACGGTGAATACCAGTCGTCCGCCAGGTTGAAGAAGCGCGCGACATGCGGCAATGGCAGCTTTGATTTTATTCCCGGATGCTCCATCCACATCATCATCAAATCCAATGTGCTCAAAAGTAGAAATAGACAGGATCAGATCAAAGCGTCGATCAGTTTGCCATTGAGTAACATCCTCATTCAATACGCCTTCAGCAGCCTCAAATTTGTCCACCACAAGGTGCCCTTGATCACCGTAATGCCCGAGGACGTGTCCGACTTCCAAAACCGGACCTCTGGCCTGTTCCAGATACCAACGTGCAAGTGGTACTTCCACTGCGCGCTCATTGCACCAGGTAATATTGTAGTGCGCATAGAAGCAGGGCAAAAGCCCACCGCGAAATTCAAAATGTCTTTCGCTTAGAAATGGCACAACGAAACGGGAGGCTAGAATACGTAAAGGCAGGCAAAAAACTTCCGTCCATCCGAACCGCTTGGCAAACCACTGTACTCGGCCGACAAACCCGCTGTACAGATGACCTTCAGTTCCCACGCCCCCAACCAAGCAAAGTGACCGCTTGGGGACAAGTCAATGTTGCGGGCAACGTGCCATTGACTTGCCTCAACCCACTGCCAAGGATGCGCGGAGTTGAGGGTATGATTCTTCATCAACTCATCTGGCTGCACCGAAATTACGAAAAGAACGCACACGCGTTTTTCGAATTACAAGCGCGTGATGCCATCCAATGGCTGGAACGTGGAGCCGTTCATATTGGTCCAAACACACAAATGTTGGATCTGGGTTGCGGTCATGGATATCCGGGAAAAATCTGTGCCGCAGCGGGAGCAGAAGTGACTTATGCCGACTATGAGGATTTACGGCTAGAGGAGTTAAAACACACAGCTTTTCATCAGATTGACTTGAATGTATCTGAACTGAGTGAATGCGGTCAGTTCGATCTGGTGATGTGCTCCAACGTTCTGGAACATCTTTCCAACCCCAACCAGTTAATCCAAAATTTACCCAAGTTACTTAAGCCCAATGGCGTGTTCTACCTTAGTTGGACCAACTGGCTTTCACCTTGGGGAGGGCATGAGTTCTCGCCGTTGCATTATCTGGGCAAAACAACCGGATCAATTCATACGGTCGGTCAGAATCTGTTTAAAACATATATTGGCAACGTATTGAAAACCGTGAACGCACAAGAGGGTTTGTCGGTGCAACGCATGGCTCCCCGCTATTATAATGAGTTTAGTTTCCTGATGCATATCCCCGGCTTGCGCGAGTTTCTCACGTGGAACTGTGCGTTACAAATTCAGCGTTCGGAAGAAGCCCACTCCTCAAGCTGATCACACGCCATTGGCATTACGGTGTCCCAATGGAAATCCGCTGCCCGGTCACGCGCTGCCATCCGCCAATCCTGATAAGCGCCATCGTGACTTTGGACAGCAGCGATCGTCGCGGCCAAACCTGCTGGTGAATCCTCATCGGCAACCAAGCCGGTTTCACGATGCAGCGTGGATTCCATCAGTCCCGGTGAAGGATATACAATAGCCGGTGTCCCCATAGCATTAGCTTCCACTACATTCAACCCCCACCCTTCGCGCACCGATGTGTGGAGTAGAAAATGGACCGACTGGAGTACTCTTTCCTTTTCAGCTTCAGAAATTGCGCCCAAGAACTCCACATGATCTTGCAATCCTAAATCGTCAACCAGGTGCCGCAATGCACCTTCCTCCTGCCCTTGCCCTACTATCTTGAGATTTGCCTCCAATCCATGTTCCTCATGCAAAATTTTGAGTGCTACGACTACGTGATCAACCTGTTTATTGGGTGCGAGTCGGGATACAGTGATCAGACGCAAAGGTTCATCGAGCTCTTTCTCAGGCAGAACCTCCAATGAGCGGGTATTCACGCCATACGGGATTTGCGTAACCGATTGAATCCCCTGCTCCTTTAAATAATCTTGAGTGAAACTGCTGGCAGTCCAAAACTGCACCTCACAATATTGTCGAAGAGTCAGTCTTTCCTGCCATTTTCCGATAGCACTGATTGGCCAGCTATAAAATGAATCCCAGATAGGCCCGAGCACCTCGTGTATGTAGGCCACACATTTATCCGGACACCACACTGGCGCATACCAAGGGATGCCATGGTGCTGGTCAATAACCAGATCAAATGGTTTTTGTTCTAAATACCATTTTCGAGCTTTCGTCCAGGAGGTAAATTTACCACCAGCACGCAACACGCGAATCCCATCAATCGATTCCTCCGCATTACAACCATCAAAGGCATTGGCAAACCACGTAACCTCATGCCCACGCTCCACCAAGCCTTGTAAATAGGCGTGAGTAACCCGTTCAGCACCACCGGCTAGGGGGTTTTGTGGATCAC